>CAUZWB010000099.1:0-7012 GCA_963583525.1 Verrucomicrobiia bacterium
CCAAAAGCCCGTGGCCCATGCGTGGCCAGAATCCTCTGCACACGGGGCGTGCTTCGGCGAAGTGATTTTTTATCTTTTCATCGTGAGGCGGTGTTAACCAAGGGGGCTATTATCCCAACGTCCGCTTCGTGTCGTTTATTGCCTGTGCGTTCAGTCCTTGAGAATGCATAGCGGAGGGCATACACTGTACATCGCATGAGCGAAGAACCAACCCAGTGCAGTAATCCTGATTGTGAGTGTGAAAATTGCATGTGTGATCGGTGCGAGTGCACCAAGGGAAACCCCTGCGCCTGCAGGTAATTCTGTGGTTTGTATCAACCTTCGCTCCAGTTCACTCCTTGGGATGCATAGCGGTTCGATAATTAATTTCAAAGTTCTCCATTTATGAAACCCCGTGTCAAATTGGCTGAGTCAACATTCACAGGTGGAATATTATCCCTCGTCGAGCACGACGGTTCCTATTCGATTTCTTTGGATGGCAAGGAGTTGATGCATTCGCGTGTCAATGAATCAGAGCTCTTACTCGGTAGTTTGGGTGTCGCCCGATTGAACAATGAGGCGGGTGGGCGTGTCTTGATCGGGGGACTTGGGCTTGGGTATACCCTCAAGGGATCGCTCGAATCGGTTGGGGATAAAACTATCATTGAGGTGACCGAAATGATCCCGGAAGTCATCGAGTGGAATCGAACCTACTTGAAAAACCTAAATGGTTCGCTCCTCGATCATCCGCAAGTGGAGACTCGAAGGATGGACGTGACCCGTCTGATTCAGGAGGCCAAGCCCAATACCTATGACGCCATCTTGCTGGACGTTGATAATGGGCCCAATGCCATGGTGTGTGAGACCAATGCATCCCTCTACTCCAAAAACGGGATTCGATCCATCTGCAGGGCATTGAAGAACAGTGGACGGCTGGTAGTTTGGTCGGCTGGGCCGGACCACGGATTTGAGAAGCGTTTGGAACGAGCCGGACTAAAGGTGGAAGCAGTTCGCGCCAAGGCCCACGCGGGCGCCAAGGGCTCTTCTCATTTTCTCTATGTGGCTGACTTTTAGCCGTTTGCCCTTTTAGTATAACGACAAACAACAAAAGTAATCGTGAGGAGTCGCTGCTACCCAATCCTACTAATCCCGCTAAGCCAGCAACTGTTTCACTTCGCCGGTGCTTTCGGCGAAGCGGGTTTGTTTTAGGCCGAGGGCGTTGGCTTGGGTGAGCCAGAGGTTGGCGAGGGGGTGGCCTTGTTTGGGCTTCACGTATTTGCCGTTTTTCTTTGGCACGGGCCCGGAGGTTTCGGAGAGGTTGAGGTGCTTGCCGGTGATGAGTTTGCCGCCGCCGGAACCGGCCACCACGATGGGCAGCGCGCTGTACTGGTGCGTGGCGCCGTCGCCAAGGCCGGAGCCGTAGGTGAAAATGGTGTTGTCCAAAAGCGAGGTGCCGTTGGCTTCTTTTATTTTTTCCATCTTCTCAACGAGATAAGCAAACTGCGCGACGTGAAAGCGGTCGACCTTGAGCAGGTCTTTGGTGAACTTGCCTTGGTTGTGCGACATGCCGTGGTGACTGCGCGGTTTGTCAAAGAGACTTTCGAAAAGGTAAGGCGTGTCCCAGCGCTCGGGGCCGACCATAAATGTGGCCACGTTGGTGAGGCCGGTTTGCAGGGCAACGACCATGAGGTCGCCCATCACGCGGATGTATTCGCCGCGCGGCAAATGAGCCTCAGCCGGTTCGGCGAGCTTCACTTTGGTTAGCTCGCTTTTCATTCGCTCCAAGCGGTCGACTTGTTTTTCGATGGAACGGATCGAGTCAAAATATTCGGCAAACTTTTGCTGGTCCGCGTGGCCGAGCTGGCGCTTGAGTGAACGGGCGTCTTCCAGCACGAGGTCGGTGATGTTCCGAAATGCCCGCAGCTCGTGCGTGCCGAACAATCGCCGGTACGCCCGGCGCGGATCGCGCATACTCGGCGCCACGTGGCCGGTGCCGTACCACGAGAGGTTATCAAAATGAATGGATTCTTTATTATCCTGATGGCTGTTGCTGCTGAACTCCAGCGTGCGGAAGGGCGTGTTCGCGCTGAGGTGTTCGCCGAGGATGTGGTCCAGCGTGCGCGCTTGCGGATACGGCGATTGCTTCACCGTGAACGTGCCCGCGCTGGTGAGGAAACACGAGGCGCATTGCGCGTGCACATCGGTGCCGGGCTGGAAGGCGCGATCCATGCCGGTGATGAGCGTGACTTTGTCCTTCACTTTTTCCAACGGCTGCAACGTGGGCGTGAGCGTGAGCGGATGTACGCCAACGGGAATGCGCGCGGCATTCGCAAGCGCCTTGCGATCCGCGGTGAACTTCGGGATGGGGCCGTTTTTTTCGCCGGGGAAAAAGCCACTGCGCACCACGCCGATGGGCACATAAAAAAACGCGGCGCGCTGGGTTGGATTTTGATTGGCCGCCGCCAGCCCGAGGCTTTCCAGCCACGGCAGACTCAGGGCGGCCCCGCCGAGTCCTCTCAGAAATGCTCGTCGCGTTGTGTGCGTCATCGTGTTTCTTTGATACTGTTTTTTGGTGGATTTGCCGAGGCTGTTTTTGGGCGCGGCGGGTTGATGAATGGCGCGCTTTGCACCACTTCGTGCAGGAGCGTTTGCAGGCGGTACCCATCGGCGATGGTCTTGGCGGTGATGCGATCCAGCGCGGGCGCATCGGTGGGCGTGAGGCCGCGGCCCAGCGCGTAGGAAAGCATATGTCCGGCAAAGGCGCGGGTGAAGCGGTCTTTCTCGGCGAGAATGGCGTCCTTAAATTCCACCACGTTTTTGAAGGAATGCTTGCGAAAGAGCACGCCCGAGGCATCCACCGCGCGGCCGTTTTCGTAGCCATCGCGCCAGCGACCGACGGGGTCAAAATTTTCCAGCGCGAACCCAAGCGGATCGAGTTTGGCGTGGCACCCCGCACAATCGGCGCGCTCGCGGTGAGCGGCGAAGCGTTCGCGCATCGTCAGTTTTTTGTCTGTCGCTTTCGGTTTCTCCAACGGCGGCACATCGGCGGGCGGCGGCTCGGGGGGCGCGTTGAAAATTACGCCGGCAATCCAAGCGCCGCGTGTGATCGGTTTGGTTTCGTCCGGGCCAGAAGTCATCGTCATCACTGCGGCGGTGGTGATCACGCCGCCCTGTCGTCGATCGGTCACCGGCTGGCGTGTGAATTGCAAAGTCACCGGCCCGGTGATTTTCCCGACTGACTTATCGCCATACCATTTGCGCAGCCGACCGGAGCGATAAGTGTATTTCGAATCGATGAATTCCAAAATCGACCGGTTCTCGATGAGCACCGTTTCAAACAGCAGCAGCGGCTCCATCATCATATCCATCGTGGTGCGATAGTTGGGCGCGGCGTAAAAGAAATCTTTGAATTTATTTTCATCCGGCACGGCGGACACAATCCGATCGAGCTGCAGCCATTGCGATGGGAAGCTATCGCAAAAGCGTTTGAGCTTCGGGCTGGCGAGCATTCGGTTCACCTGCGCCGCGCGTACCGTCGGCTTGGCCAGTTCGCCATTGCCCGCGAGCTTCAGCAATGCGTCATCCGGAATGCTGCCCCACAAAAAGAAAGACAAACGCGAGGCGAGATCGTAGCCATTCAGCGGCTCCGTCTTGCCCGCCGCCGCTGGCCGGTCGTACAGATACAAAAACCGTGGCGAGGACAACACCGCCGAGGCGGCTTCCTTCATGGCTTCAGTGAACCCCATGCCCGAATCAATTTGCCGGTGCACGTGTTGCGTGTAGCGATTGAGCAACGCCTCCGGCACGGGACGGCGAAAGGCGCGCGTCATAAATTTTTGCAATCGGCCGCGCACGGCGTCCTTCGCTTTACCCTCCGGTGGTGCCACAAAAAATTCCCGCCAAATCCCCACCGTGCGGCCGTCGAAATTCGGGCTCTGCACAATGCGCCGACTGAGTTTGAAAAATGCCTCCAACAAAAATGGCGACAACGAAAGATGATCGCCGCGATTATCGAAGCCATGCTCCGCGCGCGGATCCTGCGGGAATGGCCCCACCCCCGCCAGCCGCGGCTCGATGAGGCCGGACTTGCCCAGCGGCCGACTGCTGACCGTCACCGAGTTTGGCATCTTTCCGCCCAGTGCCTTGGCGAAATAACCCGAGCGATCGCGCATCATTTTTTCCGGCAACGGAAAAACCGAAACCTTTAACCGAAACAAATCCTGCACCGCATTATTATACTGCAAACGGTTCATACGCCGAATGGGCGTGGGTGCGAATCCAGCCTCAGCCGAGGCGGCGCGCAGGAGTTTTTGGAGGTCGGCCACCGCCGCCGCGCGTACTCCGGGCTTCAGCGACGGCTCCTTTTCCGGCGGCATCTCGCCCGTCTCCAACACCTCGAGGATCGTCTGCAACCGCTCCAAATCCCCTGAGAGCCGCGCCGCCGTTTTGATGTTCAGCAGATTCAGCTTCCCCTTCACCTTGCCGTCCTTGCCGTGGCACTTGACGCAGCGGCTTTTAAAAAGAGCGAGTGCCGCGTCGCCGCTGGCGGCTTGCGTCGTGCCCGCCAGCAGCAAAATCAAAATGCCAATCCAAAATCGCATCCCGCACATCGTGGCATCACACGTGATTTACTTCAACTGCTTCCGCACAAAATCCGGCAGGCGCGGGTTGAGGTTAATACGCGGCCGGCCGTTGGCGAGCTTCGGGCCCGGCGTGCTGCGGCCATCGGCGATTTGCCGGCGCAACAACGCCACCATGCGCGCCACGCGCTCCGGATGTTTCGCCGCAAGATTGAGGTCCTCGTGCGGATCGTTGGCCACATTGAAAAGTTGCACGAACGGTGCCTTCACGATGTCCTTCCAAGTTGGCGCCTTGCCGAACTCCTTCAGCCTCGCGCGCCACGCATCGTCCATGCGCGGCGAGTTGCCGTAGTGCAAATGCGAACCGCTGCCCGGGCACAGGCAAAGTTTCCAGTCGCCCTCGCGGATCACAAATGGCCCGACCGACTGCATCACCAAATCCTTCCGCGCGCCCTTCGCCTTCGCGTTCTTGAATAACGGCGCAAAACTGATTGAGTCCGGCGCCTGTTGCGGCGTGAGCTGGTCACCACTCAACTCGGCAAAAGTCGCCATCAAATCGCACAGCCCCACCAGCGAATCGTTCGTGCCGCCGGATCGAATCACCTTCGGCCAATGCGCGATCAGCGGCACGCGCAGGCCTCCCTCGTACACGCTAAATTTGTAACCGCGATGCGGCCCGCTGCAATAGTGGCCTTTCTTCTCCAGCAACTTCATTTGGTTGGGCGTGGCCTTTAAAATATTTCCCGCATACGCCGCCGCGCCGTGATCGGAGGCAAATAGGATCAACGTGTCGTCGGCCAGTTTCTGTTTTGCCAACGCCGACCGCACGCGCGCCACGGCGCTGTCCACCTCCATTACAAAATCGCCGTACACGCCCAACTTGCTCTTGCCGCGCCACGCCTGACCCGGGCTCGTCGGCGTGTGCGGCGCGGTGAGTGCGAGAAACAAAAAGAACGGCGCCTCCGCTTTCTGTCGGCCAATGAACGCCTCCGCCTCGCGATAAAAAGTTTCGATCACCTCGTGATCCTCAAAATCTTTCTCCGCTGGCCCCACGCGATTGAACGCGCTCCAGCCCTTCTGCGCCGTCACCTCGCCCTGCCAAACATTGTTGCGCGCGAACGCATACGGATACATGTCCAGCGAGCCGGGCAAAATAAAACTCTCCGCAAACCCGTGCTGCATCGGCCCCACCTTCAGCGGCTTGGTGAAGTCCACATTCGCCGGCCCCTGCACCTTGCCATCCTTCGTCTGCATCACCGTGCCCAGATGCCACTTGCCAACATACCCCGTGCGATACCCCGCCTCGCTCAGCATCTTCCCCAGCGTAAAAGTGTCCGTGCCAAACCGCGGCCCGAGAAACCCCCAAGGCCCACCGCGCGCCGGCGGCCCGAAGCGCCAAGGATACCGCCCCGTCATAATCGCCACCCGCGTCGGGATACAGTGAGACGCCTGCACGTGTGCATTAGTAAATAGCATGCCCCCGGCGGCCAACGCATCAATATTGGGTGTATCGATCTGGCAACGATTGCCACCGTAACACTTCACATCGCCTATTCCCAAATCATCAGCGAGAATAAGAACAATGTTAGGCTTGGAGGCGGCTTGAAGGCCCCAAGTGAGTAATAAAAACATTGCAAATTGGATTCTCATTGATGGGTTCACATTTTCAGGTGCGTCGTTCTATTCAAATGGCTCCCCTGCCAGAATCACTGAATTCCGGACACGTCTCGCTGGTCAAAATTGTACGCGGGCGATATGAGGCTTGTCACGCTTTCAGCCCGCGCGTATCGTTTTGCTATGAACCGTTGCATACAACACTGGCTCGTTGCGGCACTCCTCTTGGGGGGTGTTGGCATGAGTTGGGCGTGCACCGTGCCGGTGTTTCGGTTTGCACTCGAGCAGTGGCCACCGGATCAGTTTGAGGTAGTGTTGTTTCACGAGGGGGCGTTGACCACTGCGCAAGCTGCGTTGCTGGAAAAAATTCAGCCGAAGGAAACCGAAAACACCACAGTCCCGAATATCCGTATTCATCAGGTGAACCTTAAGGACCAGCCCGATGCGCGTTGGGTGAGCTGGTGGGAGAAGAATAAACCGGCCGATGCGACCGTCCCGCGACTGGTGATATTTTATCCGGCCAGCACAATGATCATGACGCCCGTGTGGTCGGGAGAGTTTAAGGCGGATTTAGTGAACAACGCGCTGCAATCGCCCGCACGCAAAAAATTGGCCGCGCAACTTGAGGCCGGCGATAGCGCCGTGTGGGTGCTCGTGGAATGCGGCGATAAAGAAAAGGACGCCGCCGCAAAAAAACTTCTGGAAACGCGCCTCCAAATCATGGCCCAAAAATTGAAACTGCCCGAGGTGAAAGCGCAGGACATCCAATCCGGCTACCTTTCCATCCGGCCAGAAGATTTGAAGCTCAGTTTTTCAGTCGTCACCCTGCGCGCCGGTGA
>CAUZWB010000100.1:0-7006 GCA_963583525.1 Verrucomicrobiia bacterium
ATTCCCGGCTGCATTGGCGGCGCGTTGCGGATGAATGCCGGTGCGATGGGCGCGATGATTTTTGAGATGGTGGAGCGTGTGCGGTTCATGGGTGCCGATGGGACAGTGGAAGAACGTCCGGCGGCGACGATGGCGGCGGAATATCGAAGTTGTCCCGTGCTGCGCGAAACCATTGCCCTCGGAGCGGTGCTGCGCGGTGAGGGCACCGATTCGGAAACAGTGCGGGCGCGGATGGTGGAGTTTCGCAAACATCGCACGTCCACCCAACCGCACTACCGGAGTGCGGGGTGCATGTTCAAAAATCCGGTCGAAAAACCGGCCGGTCAGCTCGTGGACGAATGCGGGTTGAAGAAGTACAGTGTGGGAGGCGCAAGCGTTTCGGAGCTGCACGGAAATTTCATAATTAATGACGGGCAAGCTACCGCCGACGAAGTCATTACCCTCATCAAGCACGTGCGTGCGGAGGTGTTGAAGGCAACCGGAATTGAGCTGCAAATTGAGGTGCAAATCGTCGGCGAATAACTCGCATTTTTTCCTCAAACGGCGTCTTTTGGATTGTTAATAAGCCGGATTTTTGTATACTCTCGGTTAGGAGGTTTGGCAAATCAGTTCCACATCATTGTCATGGCCGGAGGGCCAGGCGCGGAACGGGAGATTTCATTGCGTTCGGGCGTGGCTGTGTGCAAGGCATTGCGCACGAAGGGGCATGACGTGAAGGAAATCGATCCGTTGGATAAGGATTGGAAACTTCCACCCGACACGGAGGTGGTATTTTTGGCATTACACGGCGAATACGGCGAAGACGGTCAGGTGCAAACCCGGCTGGAATCGTTAGGCATTCCTTACACCGGCAGCGGGCCCGAAGGCAGTCGCGTGGCGTTTGATAAAGAATTGACAAAGCAGGTGTTTGAGCAAAACAAAATTCCTACGCCGCGCTGGACGATGCTGGGTAACACCAATGCGCCCGTGCCCGATCACCTCGGCAAAGGATGGGTGCTCAAGCCGCCGCGACAAGGCTCTAGCATAGGCTTGAAGATTGTGGAAACACCCGATCTTTGGAGTGATGCCTTGGCCGTCGCGGGCAATTATGGAGGGCCGGTGTTGTGTGAAGAACTCATTCGCGGCCGGGAAATCACGGTGGGTATTCTCGGTGACGCCGCGCTGCCGATCGTTGAAGTGCGGCCCAAAAGCGGGGCATACGATTATCACAGCAAATACACCGTGGGAGCCACGGATTATTTTTGCCCGGCGGATTTGCCGGAGGACACCGTCGGCCTTGTTTCAGAAATTAGCCTCAAATCATTTAAGGCCGTGGGGGCAACAGAATTTGGACGGGTGGATCTGATGCTCGACGAGGCGCTCAATCCGTATGTGCTCGAAGTCAACACTTTGCCCGGCCTTACCGAGACGAGTCTCCTGCCCAAAGCTGCTGCAGCCAAAGGGATGGAGTTTCCTGAATTGTGCGAGCAGATGGTAGGTTTGGCAAAGCAACATCATGTGGGGTGAAAAACGAAATCGCCGCCAAGGCCGATACCGGTTGTTGGAAGTGGATCTGCCGGTGGGTAAGATTCGCCGCCAGCGTGTGAAAGTGTTTGTCCGCTGGGCTGGCGGTTTGATTGGGTTGGCGGCATTATTTTTTGGCGTGTGGCAAGGCGGCGCATGGGCGATGCGCGTTGGCTTTTATGAAAATGATATTTTCACGGTCAAAACAATCGACGTGCAAGTTCGGGGAATCATCCGATCTGAGCAATTAGAAAAGATGGCCGGAGTGCATACCGGCGAAAATTTATTTCGGGTAGATTTGCTGCGCGTAAAACGGGATCTCGAGCTGACTCCGCTCATCGAATCCGCAGCCGTGGAACGCGTGTTGCCCGACACGCTGCGGTTGCGCATTGTGGAGCGGCGTCCGATCGCACAAGTGGTGGGGTTTCGACAAAAAAGCGATGGGCAACTCGTGCGGCAGGTTTACTGGCTCGACGCACGCGGCGTGGTGATCCCGCCAATCGACGCCCGGCTCACCGTGCAAGAAAAACAACCCAAGTGGCTTCCGCTCATCGTTGGAATCCCGCCCGCCAAACTATTGCCCGGCCGTACCGTGGATTCGCCCGCGGTGCGCTCGGCATTGCAACTAGTCAGCCGATACGAACTTTCGCCGATGGCCGGATTGGCGCACTTGCGGCAAATAGATGTGACCGGTCGCGAAACGCTGGTCGTTGTCACGTGGCAGGGTGCACACGTGAGGTTTGGCCTGAATGGATTGGACGGCCAACTCCGGCGTTGGCGGCAAATTTATGACCTCGGCCGACAACATCATCGCGCCGTGTCTACGGTTGATTTATCCATTAAAAATAATCTTCCCGTGCGCTGGGTGCACGCGCCTTCCCGTCCTGCGGGCGGTTGAGAACTATGTTTGATCGTTCAGAAATAATCGTGGGTTTGGAAATTGGGACCACCAAGGTTTGCGCTGTGGTGGGTGAGGCCGATGCCGAGGGCGCGTTGCAAATCATTGGCGTGGGAACCGAACTCACCCGGGGTGCGGTGCGCAAGGGCGAGATCGTGAATCGAGATCTTGCCGAGGAAGCCATCCGCGGAGCGCTGGCGGCTGCTGAAGAAAGTGCGGATGTGGAACTGCGCAGGGTTTATTTGTCGGTCACCGGCAGTCACATCGAGGGCAACAATTATCATGGCGTGCATCCGATTGCTTCAGTTGATCGGGAAATCGAAGAGGAAGATCTCACAGCAGTGGCGCGCAAAGCGCGGCCGCAATTAACCGAGGGCCGTGAAGTGTTGCACGCGTTATGTCAGGGATATCGAGTCGATGGGCAGGGCGGAGTGGACAATCCATTGGGCCGGTTTGCATCGCGTTTGGAAGTGGATGTGCATGTGTTAAGCGGCCAAATCACGCGGTTGCAAAATCCTGTGTACGCCGTCAAAGGGCTGGGATTGCAGGTTGAAGATTTGATTTTCGCCGGCCGAGCCTCAGCCCGGGCTGCGTTGTCACCCGAGCAATGCGAACAGGGAGCGCTGCTCATCGATCTCGGCGCGGGCACCACGGAGTATGTGGTTTATCATAACCGATCGTTGCGCCATAGCCGTGTGATCGCCGTGGGAGGGGAGCATGTTTCCAACGATATTTCCGTGGGCCTCAAACTTTCCAATGCGCGTGCGGAAAAGCTCAAGCTCGAGCACGGCGCGGCGATGCCCGATCCCGCCGCGCACGGACAAACCTATAATTTTACCAGCGATGTCGGGCTCGACAACCGCACGGTGAGCATCAGTCATCTACATCAGATCGTGCACGCGCGCCTGGAGGAATTGCTGCTACTCATCCGCGATGATCTTGCCCGCGAAGGGCTCTTGGCGCATCTGCGCGCCGGGGTGGTGCTTACCGGGGGAGGGGCGCGTATGTCGGCGATGGAACGTCTGGCGGCACATGTGTTTCAAATGCCTGCGCAAACGGCCCGCGCAACAGTGGGGAGTGGGCCGAGTAGTATTCTCGATGAACCCGAGTGCAGTACCGCACTGGGGCTCGTGAAGCTGGGCGCGCAACAACGCGACACCGGTCGTCATTCGCGGACAGGGGTGTTCAACTGGTTGGCGGGTAAACTGGTGGGAAGTTAAACATGGCTGAACAACTAAAATCAAAAGAAGTGAGCGTGAAAGTCGTGGGTCTCGGAAACGCAGGCGGCCGCGTGGTGGATAGTCTCGCGGCATTGGGTTTTCCCGCTAATCGGTTTTTGGCACTGGATACCGACAGCGAAAAACTGCAGCACTGTCAACTTGCCGAAAAGCTGCAACTTGGGGAAAGTATCCGGCGCGGATGGGGTTGCAGCGGCGATGCCAGCGCAGGAGCCGCGTGTTTGCGCGCGGCTAAAGATACACTGGCAGGGAAGCTGGCTGACACGGATTTGGTTCTAATCGTTTCCGGCCTGGCGGGGGGTCTGGGCGGCGGAGGCGCTCCTGTGGTGGCGGAGATCGCTGCTAATGCCGGGGCACTGGTGGTTGCGTTGGCGATTAAACCGTTCGAGTTGGAAGGCCTTGACGCTCAGGCAGAGGAGTCCCTCCAACGCTTGCGCGGCATTGCAGACACCGTCGTGTGCATGCCCAACCAAACCGTGATGGATTGCCAACCCAATGGAGCATCGGTGCCGGAATGTTTTGAGGCGGCCAACAATTTAATTCTTGAAGCACTGTTGGGCATTGGTCGATTACTGCGAACCAATGGACAGATGAACATCGATTTCGAACATTTCCATTCGCTGTTTACAGGGCAACATGCCGAGAGCGTGTTAGCTACGCTTGAGGTGATGGGCGACTCACGCCCACGCGCATTGATGGACGCGATCCTTCGCCACCCCCAACTCGATGCCGGGAAA
Source organism: Verrucomicrobiia bacterium (assembly GCA_963583525.1). Lineage (GTDB taxonomy): Bacteria > Verrucomicrobiota > Verrucomicrobiia > Limisphaerales > UBA1100 > JACNJL01. Next base: position 4,377 of record CAUZWB010000100.1, read on the forward strand.
TTGTTAGGCCAAACGGACGGCATTGTTTTGTGCCTTTCGAGTGGGGGGGATTTGCCGATGGATGAGGTGGAGGAAGTCGTGAACCATCTGCGCGATGCCGCGCCCACCGCTAAAGTGTTGCTTGGCGTGCACAGCGAAAGCGGGCAGGGCGATGGACTTGCGGCGTTGGTCATGATGCCGAAACCAACGGATAAACCCACGGCCGAAGCGGATGTCGAAGCGGATGCCGAACCGGTTAATCGATTGGAAGAATTACCGGTTAATTCATCGCCGGCGATTGTGATTGAAACGCCACCGGCCCGCCCTGCACTGTGGACGGCGCACCAACAACAACTCCCGCTGATCAATATTTCCAAAGGCCGTTTTGATAAAGGCGAACCCACGTTGCTCAATGGGGAGGATCTCGATATTCCCACTTATCAGCGCCGAAATATTGTCCTCAACTGATGACCTCGAAATCCCTCGCCATGAGCTCGGCTTTGGGGCATCATTCCTTTAGCCATGCAGTGGTATACTGAACTGGCTTTATTGCTACTTTTCACGGGGATCGGCTTTTTCTTTGCTTTGGCGGAAACGGCCCTGCTCACCTTGGGTAAATGGCGTCTTCGCCAAATCACCGCGCACCAGCCTGAACGCGGGGTTTTTATTCGAAAACTACTTGCCGCGCCGCATGATTTGCTGGCGACAATGACGCTGGTGACCACACTCGCGCACGCGGCCATTATCGCCACGGCACTCGCTATCAGTTGGAAACTCGACAAACAACATTTTATCTTTGTCGCGCTTTTGTTGGCGGCGGGATTACTGCTCTTCTGTGAGGTGGTACCCAAGACGTTGGCCATGCGTCGGCCGCAATCCTGGGCGCCGCGTGTCGCCCGTCCTTTGTTGTGGTTGGTTTGGTTCACACGGCCAGTGCGCTTTGTGGCGCAGTGGGTGAACCATCAACTGCTTCGGCTGGTGCCCAAATCCATCAAACCGATGCCGGAACTTTCGGATGAAGAATATAGCGAACTCATCGAGCTGGGTTGGCAATCAGGCACATTGGGTATTTCGGAAAAGGAAATTATCCTCAACATCATGCGGTTGGACCGACGACCGGTAGCCGATTTAATGCGCCCGCGTTCGCAGATGGCATGTATCCCGCACAACCTCGGTTTGCCGGAGCTAATGGCTGCCGCGCGGGAGAATCAGCACCGGCGATTGCCAATGTACGATGAATCGCCCGATACCATTGTGGGTATTTTAAATGCACCCCGTCTGTTGGCTGATCCTGCGGTGGATATGGTGGAAGTGATTGATTTCCCCTCATTTGTTCCAGAAGAAATGAACCTGCTGGAATTGCTAAAAAGTTTTCAACGTTACCAACATAACATGGCGATTGTACTCGATGAGTTTGGCAGTACGGTAGGTCTGGTCACGCTGGAGGATATTCTCAATGACGTGGTCGGTGGATTACGACGCGAGGGAGGTGCGGATGAATTTGTGATGGAGGAAATTGCTCCGGATAAATGGCGACTTAGCGGCAACGTGTGGTTGGAAGATTTTCGCCGCGAATATCCCCAGCTTCAACGCGCGGATGGGGTGGATACGATCGGTGGTTTGGTTGCTTCCCAAATGGATGTAATCCCGCCGGTCGGCACGGAAGTGGAATATAGTGGATTGAAACTCAAAATCACCGAAGCCGATGGTCGGCGTGTGCTGGAGGTGGAAGCTCAACGAATCGGGAGGGGCCGATGACGGGATTGCAATGGATATTGCTTGGCGCAGGGTTTGTGGGCTGCCTCGGCGTTTCTGCATTTCTCTCCGGAATGGAGGCGGGCCTGGCGGAAGTGAGCCGATTGCGCCTACGCCGACGTGCCCGCGAGGGAAATAAAAAAGCAATTCGATTGCAACGTTATCTCGATCAACCGGAGGACACCCTTTGGACTATTTTGGTTGGAAACACACTCGCCAATCTGCTTGTGCTATTAGCCACGCTGTATTTTTTGCAATTTTTGCTGGATGTAAAGGATCCCGGCGAGTTGGTGCAATCGAATGCAACCGCTTGGATTTATTGGGCTCTCTTTGGGGTGTGTGTGCTGGTGTTTTATACGTTGTGTGAGTTGTTGCCAAAAATGGTATTTCGCAAGTACCCCAACCGACTGTGCTTATTTCTGACGTCGGTTTTTGGAATCGTCGATACCCTGCTCGGGCCGCTAGTGGAGTTACTGCGAATCATTTCACGGATGCTGCTGTTCACCACGGGCGGACGGGAATTGCAGGGGCACCTGTTTGGTAGCCGTGAGGAGCTCCGGCAATTGATGACCGAAAGCGGGCAGGGGCTTTCGGAAGACGAACGCGAAATGATCGACCGCGTACTCGATCTACAAAAAATTCCAGTGCGAGATTTGGCGGTGTCCTTCGAAGACTTGCCGCTGATTACAACCGAAACGCCCATCGCTGATGTGGTGCGAGATATCGGCGTCGTGCCCTATACCCGAATGCCGGTTTGGCAGGAAAGCGACGGGCGTCGGCGCATCGCGGGTGTTGTGAATCTGCGTCGGCTCATTTTTCTGCCGGAGAACGAATGGCAACGACCGATTGGGCATTTCTTAGAATCGGCATTGTATCAGGACGAAGATATCCGTCTG
>CAUZWB010000101.1:0-6952 GCA_963583525.1 Verrucomicrobiia bacterium
GGCGTCTTCACGATTTTGTTTCCGTAACAACCAATGTCGCCATAGCCGAGGTCGTCGCAGAGGACGACAACGATGTTGGGCGGTCGGTCAGCGGCGGGCGCACAAAACGCAGTGAGCAGGAGAATCGAAAGCAGGCGTTGCATGCCGCAAGGCTAAGCGATTGACGGCTGTTGACAATCCCGAATCGCCTTCGCGACGCGTTTGCGGCACAGTCCGCCGCTTGAAACGAACACTCATCCAGCGGTTGCGCGTGCTCGGCACCATTGAGGGCATCTCATTCCTCGTGCTCATGGGCGTCGCCATGCCGCTCAAGTATGGCTTTGGCTACGCGCACGCCATTTTTTGGCCGGGCTTGATGCACGGGATTTTGTTTCTGCTCTATTGCGCGGCACTGGCGCATGCCAAGATGGTGCTCGGCAAGCCACTGGGTTGGGCGGTGAAATTATTCATCGCCGCGCTGCTCCCCTTCGGGCCGTTCGTGATGGATCAGGGCTTGAAGCGCGAGATGGACGACGAGGCGTCCGGCGAATAACGTGGGCGCAGGCGACCCCTCAAATCGCAGTAGGAGTTTTTGGGATGTGCGAACGCCTTTCGCGCCAAGCCGATGCCCGGTTTTTTACGGCTGGGTGATTGTGTTCGCGGCAACCCTCGGCGCCATTTTCAGCATCCCCGGGCAGACGATGGGCTTCAGTGTGTTTACGGATTTACTGATGGAAGAGCTGGGGCTGTCGCGCGTGGAACTCAGCTTCGCTTATTGCATCGGCACCGTGGGCAGCGGACTCACGCTGCCGTGGTTGGGGAAAGTGCTCGATCGTTTGGGTGAACGCAAAATGGCGGTGGCCTCGGTGATCGCGATCGGGTTGATTTTATTTTACCTATCTCAAACCGGCCCGCTGAGTCGCGGGCTCGGGAAAATTTTACCGGCAAGTATCGCCTCGTTTCTCGTGATCGGGCTTGGCTTTTATATGATCCGCGCCGCCGCGCAGGGCGTGCTGTCCATGACTTGCCGCAATGCCATTGGCAAGTGGTTTGACTATCAACGCGGGCTGGCGCTGGCGATCAGCGGCGTTCTCGTTTCGTTCACTTACTCGCTCGCCCCGCGCGGATTGGATTGGCTCATTCAACGACACGGCCACGATGGCGCTTGGATGCTGATGGGCGCGGTGACGTTGGCGGTGATGGCGCCGCTCGCTTGGTTGCTTTTTCGTGACCAACCGGAAGATGACGGTTTAAAAATGGACAACGGTAAAATTGCCGCCAAGCCTCACAACAATCCGGACATGCAAATCCACCGCGAATTCACGCGGGACGAAGCCGTGCGTGATTATTCATTTTGGGTATTCAACTTCACTTTTTCGTTTTACGGATTGTTCGCCACCGCGTTCACATTTCACATCCTTTCGTTGGGGCAGGAATTCCAATTTGACCGCGAACGCATTCTGTCGCTGTTCGTTCCCATCGCTGCGGTGAGCGTCACCACCAATCTCATCTTCGGCGCGATCAACACTCGACTGCGCATTAAAACACTGTTGATCATCATGAACCTCGGCTGCCTTTCGGCCGTGCTGGGCATGCTCAGGCTCGACCAACCCGGCGGCGTACCCGCATACGTGATCGGCAACGGCATCGCCAGCGGCGGCTTCATCTGCCTTACCGGCATCGTCTTTCCGCGCTTTTATGGCCGCAAACATTTAGGCGCGATCAGTGGCGTGAATATGTCCAGCATGGTCATCGGCAGCGGGCTGGGGCCGCTTCTGTTTGGCGCTTGCCACCATTTCACGGGCAGTTATCGGTTGATTCTCATCGCAAGTATCTTTATCCCAACGGCGCTGGCGCTGTTAAGCCTGCGCGCCGACAATCCACAACGACATTTAAACAATACCGCATGAACCTCTTTCGCGAAGAACAACGTTGGGTCAGTGAGCCGGAACCTGAACTGGGGCTGGGTACCGTGATGCAGTCCGGCGAGGGCCGCGTGCAAGTGGTGTTTCCCGCCACGGGTGAGGTGCGGGTTTATACGGTGGAAAATGCGCCGCTGCGGCGCGTGAGTTTTCGCGCGGGGGAAAGCATTGAAGATCACGAGGGCAATGAGCGTGTGGTTGAGGGGATTCGCGAGGCGGACGGTGTACTCACCTATTTCGGCGAAGGCTGGGAAATGCCGGAGGTGCAGCTGAACGATCTCATTACCGTGCACGGGCCGATGGAGCGGTTGCGCGGCGGGCACACAGATGCGGCGAGTGTGTTTGCGCTGCGGCGGCGTGCGTTGGAGATGATGCATCGCTTTCGGAAAGCGCCGGAGCGCGGGTTTCTCGGGGGGCGGATTGATTTAATCCCGCACCAACTTTACATCGCACAGGAAGTGGGCGAGCGGTTGGCGCCGCGGGTATTGCTATCCGATGAGGTTGGGCTGGGCAAGACGATTGAGGCGGGCTTAATTTTGCATCGGCAGCTCGTCACCGGCCGCGCATCGCGCGTGCTCATTCTCGTGCCCGAATCGCTGGTGCATCAGTGGTTTGTGGAGATGCTTCGCAAGTTTAATGTGTGGATGCACATCTTCGATGAAGACCGCTGTTTGGCGATTGAGAAAGCGCAGCCGGAAGCCAATCCATTTTTGGATGATCAAGCAGTGCTGTGCAGCATTGATTTTTTGGCGGCGCATCCGGAACGCGCCGAGCAAGCGAAAGAGGCGGGATGGGATCTGTTGGTCGTCGATGAGGCGCATCACCTCGAGTGGAGCGAAGAAAATGCGAGTGATGAATATCAACTCGTTGAGGCCATTGGCCAACAAGCCGAAGGGCTACTGCTGCTCACCGCCACGCCGGAACAGCTCGGGCAGGAAAGCCATTTCGCGCGGCTGCGTTTGCTGGATCCCGATCGCTATTCGGATTTCGCCGCGTACCAAGCCGAGGCCGAACACTTCACCGACATCGCCCCCATCGCCGATGCGCTGCACACGGGCACGCCGTTGACCGATGCCCAAAAGCAAACGGTCGATGCGATGCCGGATTTGGATTCGTCGATGGAGGCGGATGCTTTGTTGACTGCGCTGCTCGACCGGCACGGACCGGGCCGCGTGATTTTCCGCAACGCACGCGCGGCGATGAGTGGCTTTCCCGGACGCGAGGCGCATCTCGCGCCGTTGGTGCCCGATCGTGATGCGGCGGATTGGATGGAACACGCGGCGCGCGAATTTGCCAGCGACACGGAAACCGGTGAGCCCATCAAAAAATACAATCTCAACTACGATCCGCGCATCGCGTGGCTCGGGCGGTTGTTGCATGAGTTGGGCGAGGAAAAAGTTTTACTGATTTGCCGCACTCGCGAAAAAGCGCTCGCCATCGAGAAGGCCGTGAGCCGCCAAGTGCCGGTGAAAACGGCGGTGTTTCACGAAGGGCTTAACTTAGTGCAGCGCGATCGCAACGCGGCTTGGTTTGCCGAGGAGGATGGCGCGCGGTTGCTGATTTGCTCGGAGATCGGCAGCGAAGGGCGGAACTTTCAATTCGTGCATCACCTCGTGCTGTTTGATTTGCCGCTGAATCCGGAGCTGCTCGAGCAACGCATCGGCCGGCTCGATCGCATCGGCCAAACGCAAACCATCCACGTGCACACGCCGTATCTCGAGAGCAGTCCGCAGGAAGTGCTCGCGCGTTGGTATCAGGAGGGGCTTGAGGCGTTTGAAAGTAATCTGCACGGCGCGAACCAGTTACTGCAACAATTCGGAGACAAAGTGCTCGCCCTGGCGGCGGATTATTCTGACCCCGATAAACTGAAAAAACTCATCGCCGAAACCGCCGCCGAACATCGCACGCTCGCCGAACAACTCGAGCGCGGCCGCGATCGCTTGTTGGAATTAAATTCCCATCGGCCGAAAGCCGCCGACGCACTTGTCGAGTCCATCCGAACAACCGATGTCGATGAACAACTCGAAAGTTTTATGATGCGCATCTTCGATCACTTCGGCGTGCACGTGGAGGATCTCGGCAACCGCACATACCTGCTCGATGGCCGCGGCGTCACGACCGACAGCTTTCCCGAGCTGCCCAAGGAAGGCCTCGTGGCCACGTTCGCGCGCGGCCACGCACTCGGCCGCGAGGATGTGAGTTTGCTTTCCAGCGATCATCCGATGGTTTCCGGCGCGGTGGATTTGCTGCTCAGCAGCGAGCAGGGCAACTGCAGCTTCGGCGTGTGGATCGATGAAGAGGACAAAACGCTCCTGCTCGAAACCATCTTCGTGCTTGAGGTACTCGCACCCGCGCGCTTGCACGCCGATCGTTTTCTGCCGCCTACACCCGTGCGGATTTTGGTGAATCACAAAAACGAATCGCTCGATCTTGAGTTGCCCGTGCTGGCAAAAGGCTCGCCGTACAAACTGTTGGACAACCCCACCCTCGGCCGCAAAACCATCCCCGCAATGCTCGATGCCGCCGAGGAATTCGCCGAAGCCGAGGCAAAGAAAATTACCGCCTCGGCCAGCGCCGCGATGACGCAGAAATTGCAATCCGAGATCGACCGCCTCACCCACCTTCGAACCGTAAACGACCACGTACGCCCCGAGGAAATCGCCCTCACCCGTACCCAACTCGCCGAGCTCACCACCGCCCTCGCCCAATCCCGCGTGCGCCTCGATGCTGTTCGGCTAATTTGGAAAGGCGACCCCAAGGCCATTCGGGGTTAACGGGTAAAAAACCTTGGCGTCTTGGCGTCTTGGCGGTTCAATCCCCCAAACCATGTTGCTCCACCAAAAACTCATCCACCCGGACATCAACGGCATCGTCGGTGCCGCCGGTCATCATTCCAAGATTCTCATTGCCGATGGCAATTACCCGGCCTCGTCCACACTCGGACCGAATGCCGAATTGGTTTCGCTGAACCTGATGCCCGGCGTGGTGACCTGCAGCCAAGTGCTCGAGGCGTTGCTGAGCGCTGTGCCCATTGAGGTGGCGAACACGATGGGGATTCCCGAAGACGACCGGTACGCGGAATACGGCCCGCCGCCGGTTTGGGCCGAATACGAAAAACTCATCACCGACGCGGGGCTAGACACGAAGCTCGAGCCGATTCCGAAATGGGATTTTTACGAGGCCGTGCGCGGGCCGGACATGGTGCTCACCATTCAAACCGCCGACCAAGCGCTCTGGGCGAATTTACTGCTCACCGTGGGCGTGCGCACTCCGGACCAATAAATCATGAAAAAAATCCTCCTTTGCCTGTGTGCGCTGCTGGCGGTTTCGCTGCCCGCGGCGCCGCCCAACATTTTGCTCATCACCGTGGACGATATGAGCTGCGACTCGGTCGGCGTCTTCGGCTGTAAACTGCCAAACACCACGCCGAACATGGACCGGCTTGCCGCGCAGTCGCTGCGCTTCGCCCACGCGCATGTCACCGTCGGCAACTGCATGCCCTGCCGCAACGTGCTGCTCTCCGGCCTTTACTCACACAACAATAAAATCGAAGGATTTTATCAGGTGAAAAATCCCGGTTGGCCACACCTCGTCGACCTCATGAAAGCCGCCGGCTACTTCACCGGCATTCGCGGCAAGGTGAGCCACTCCGCGCCGTACCAGCCCTATGCGTGGGACGCCAATCTCGACACGCTGCCCGATGGCACGAAGGCACATAAAAAAGACGCCGAGTCTTTTGGCGCTTCCACCACCGATGGCATCGCCCGGGCCAAGGCGGCGAAGAAACCGTTTTGTTTAGTGGTCAACATTTCCGACCCGCACAAGCCTTTTTGGAAAGGTTCCAAAGATCCGCACGTGCCCTCGCGCACTTTCAAACCGCGCGAGGTGCCGGTTCCGGGATTTCTGTTCGACGACGCCCAAGTGCGCGCGGAGTTGGCGCTGTATTATTCCAGCGTGCGCCGCGCCGATGATTGCGTGGGAAAAATTCTCAAGGCGCTCGACGCCAGCGGCGTGGCAAAAAACACGGTGGTGATTTTTCTGTCCGACCACGGAATGCCCCTGCCCTTTGCCAAAACGCAGCTCTACCATCACAGCACGCACACGCCGTTGATGATCCGCTGGCCCGGCGTCACCGAGGCCGGCGCGGTCGATGAGGCGCATATGGTATCCGCCGTGGATTTTCTGCCCACCGTGCTGGACATCGTCGGCGCGAAGCATCCCAAGCGCCTCGATGGCCGCTCATTCCTGCCCCTGCTCCACGGCAAAAAACAAGCCGACCGCGAGCACATCATCAAAGAATACAACGAGAACGCCGGCGCCTCGCGCGACCCCATGCGCGCCATCCAAACCAAGCGTTACCTGTACCTCTTCAACCCGTGGTCCAACGGCGAGCGCGTCTTTGCCACCGCCACCACCGGCACGGCCACCTACCGCCGCCTCGCCGCGCTGGCGTCCTCCGATAAAAAACTCGCCGCCCGTTTGGATTTATACAAACACCGCGTGCCCGAAGAACTCTACGACGTCGCCAACGACCCTAACTGTTTGCACAACCTCATCGCCCACCCTAAACACCAAGCAGCCCTCCCCGCGCTGCACGCCGAGCTCGAGGCATGGATGAAGCGCACCGACGACCCAATCCTCGAAGTTTTCCAAAAACGAGCCGATGCAAACTTCCGCGAAGCCTTCGTGCAGAAAGAAGAAAAAGAAGCCCTCGACCGCCGCAAAAACCGCCGCAAAAATCAAAATAAAAACCGTCCGCCGCGCAATCCACGCAAAGAAAAATGACCATGAAAAAATTCATCCTCCCCACGCTGCTGACCGCCACCTTGTTTTCCGCCGACGAGACGCCTAAACCATTCAACACCCAAAAACTCACCACGCAATTGCTCAAACCCGCAGCGGCCTTGGCGGCAATATCGGTGCCGAAGGGGTTTCGGGTACAGCTCGCCGCTTCGGAGCCGATGGTGCGGCAGCCCATTGATATGGCGTGGGACGCGCGCGGGCGGTTGTGGATCGCCGAGTGTTACACCTACGCCGAGCGCGAAACGAAT
>CAUZWB010000102.1:0-6948 GCA_963583525.1 Verrucomicrobiia bacterium
GGCCGCACGCCGAAGGTAAATCCCGCGGGCGGGCGCGATCATTGGCCGCAATGTTTCACGTGCAGCTTTGCCGGCGGCGGCGTGAAAGGCGGGCGCGTGGTGGGCAAGAGCGATCCGGTGGGTGGCTTCCCCGCCGAACGGCCGGTGGATCCGGGCGACGTGGTGGCCACAATTTTTCACAGCCTCGGCCTCGACCCGGAGGCCATGCTCCCCGGCCCGGCGGGACGGCCTTTCCCGCTGGTGGATTTTGGGAATGAACCGATTAAGGAATTGTTTTGATGAGAAAGAATTTTTTGCTCGGTTTGGTTTTGATGACCCTCACGGCATCGGCTGCTGAACGGCCAATCAGTTTTCGGCACGATGTGTTGCCGGTGATTTCCAAGGTGGGTTGCAATAGCGGCGGTTGCCACGGCGCATTGGCGGGCAAAGGTGGGTTTCGCTTGAGCTTGAATGCGTACGATCCGGCAAGCGATCATTACAACATCACGCGCGAGATGCGCGGGCGACGGGTGGAGTTTAGCAATCCGGCACGCAGTCTGTTCCTCATTAAACCCACCGCCGCCGTGCGGCACAAAGGCGGCAAAATGCTGCACGAGGATTCGGCGGATTACAAACTGCTCGTGAAATGGATCCAGCAAAGCGCGCCGGGGCCGACGGATGCGGATGTGAAACTGCAGCGCGTGGAGCTTTCACCGGGCAATTCCAAATTGAAGAAAGGCGACTCGCGCCAACTCAAAGTCACCGCGCATTTCAGCGATGGCACACGGCGCGATGTGACGTCGTGGGCGCGGTTCAATTCCACCGATGCATCCGTGGCGATCGTCGATGAAAAAACCGGCAAGGCGGAGGTGGTCGGGTTTGGGCAGGGCGCAATCACCGCGTGGTACTCCGGCCAAATCGCCAGCGCGCGCATCACCTCGCCGTGGCCGAACACCATTGCCGACGCCGTTTTTGACAAAGCACCAAAGCGCAATTTCATCGACCAACTCGTACTCACGCAGTTGCGCGAACTGAACCTAAAACCTTCGCCGCCGTCCACCGACAGCGAGTTCATCCGGCGCGCACATCTTGATGTGATTGGCGCGCTGCCCACGCCCGCCGAAACCAAAGCCTTCCTCGCCAGTACCGCCAAGGACAAGCGCGACAAACTCATCGATCAACTCCTCGCGCGGCCCGAGTTTATTGATTACTGGACGTATCGTTGGGCCGATTTGTTTTTGATTAGCGGCAAAAAACTTCGCCCCAACGCGCTCAAGGCGTATTACAATTGGCTGCGCGGCGAGGTAACCAAAAACACGCCGTGGGATCAGCTCGTGCGGCAAGTCATCACCGCGCGCGGCGACAGTATGGTGCGCGGCGCCACAAACTTTTACGCCATCCATCAAGAACCCGAGACGATGGCCGAGAACGTCAGCCAAGCCTTTATGAGCCTCTCCATCGGCTGCGCCAAGTGCCACAATCATCCGCTGGAGAAATGGACCAACGACCAATATTATTCGTTTGCCAATTTATTTGCCCGCGTGCGGGTGAAAGGCTGGGGCGGCGACGCCCGCAATGGAAGCGGCGCGCGCACGCTTTTTATTGCGCCACGCGGAGACCTCCTCCAGCCGCGCACCGGCAAACCGCAACCGCCCGCGCCGCTCGATGGCGCGCCGGTGGCCAATCCCGCCACCGACCGGCGCGCGGTGTTGGCCGATTGGCTCACCTCGCCCGACAACCCGTATTTCACCCGCTCCATCGCCAACCGCGTGTGGGCAAACTTTTTTGGGCGCGGCATTGTGAATCCTGTCGACGACCTTCGCATCTCCAACCCCGCCACCAACGCCCCGCTACTCGCGGCCCTCGCAGCGCACCTCGCAAAAAACAAATACGACCTGAAATCGCTGATGCGGATTATTTTGCAAAGCGAAACCTATCGCCGCAGCAGCGCGCCCTTAGCGGAAAACATCGGCGACACGCGTTTTTACTCCCGCCAATACCCGCGCCGGCTGATGGCCGAGGTATTGCAGGACGCCATCACGTCGGTCACTCAAGTGTCGCCCAAGTTCGGCACCATCACCCTCTCCGATGGCAGCAAACAAAACACCGCATTTTACAAAGACGGCACCCGCGCGCTGCAACTGTTCGACTCCGCCGTGACCTCGTATTTTCTGAAAACTTTTGGCCGCAACGCGCGCGAAATCACCTGCGAATGCGAGCGCTCCAACAAGCCAAGCATGGTGCAAGTGCTGCACCTTTCCAACGGCAAAACCCTCAACGCCAACCTCCGCAACGAAAAAAGTCGAGTAACCCCGCTACTCAAAAAAGACAACGCCGCCCTCATCGACGAAGCCTATTTGCTCTGCCTCGCGCGCGCGCCCAGCGCCGGTGAACGCAAGCGGTTGCTGGCCGTATTCGCCGCCGCGGCCGCCACCGACCGCCGCGCCATCGTCGAGGATTTATTCTGGGCGCTAATGACCAGTCGTGAATTTTTGTTCCAACATTGAAATGAAAATTCTGAAAGCAACTTTCCTGTTTGCCGCACTGCCGATCGCCGCCGCGCCGCCGGATTTCCACAAAGATGTTGCGCCGATTTTGCGCGAGTACTGCGCGGGGTGTCACAATGATGAAGACCTTGAGGGCGAGTTTTCGGTGGAGACTTTTAAGTCGCTGATGAAAGGCGGCGAAAATGGCTCAGGCATCGTGGCGGGCAAAGCGGCCGACTCGCTATTGTGGCAGCAAATCGCCAAGCAGAAAAAACCTCACATGCCGCCGCGCAAGGAGCCACAGCTCGCCGCCGCGCACCTCGCCACACTGAAGGCGTGGATCGATGGCGGCGCAAAGCAACCGGCGCACGACCGCTCCATTCTCGCCACGCTCAATGTGCCCAAGGTGGCCGCGGCGCGTTTGGCAAAGCCTCCCATAACCGCACTGGCTGTGTCGGGCGGCGGCATTCGGGCGGTTGCGTTTTTCGGCAAAGTACAGGTCGGCAAACGCGCGTTCACCGGCCACGCGGGTAAAGTGAACGCCATCGCGTTTTCGCCGGACGAAAAGTTTTTGGTGGCGGCCACGGGCGTCACCGGTTTGCGCGGCGAAGCGGTACTGTGGAATTTGAAGACCGGCCAGCGCGTGCGCACCTTCGGCGAGGGCCATCGCGATACGCTTTATGGCACGGTGTTTTCGCCAAAGGGCGATGTACTCGCCACGGCGGGGTACGACCGGTTGATTCAACTTTGGAATGTGAAAACCGGCAAGCGGTTGCGCACTTTGGAAGGTCACAACGGCGCGGTGCACGGCATTGCGTTTAGTCCGGATGGTTCCGTGCTCGCCAGCGCGGGTGGCGATTCCGCGGTGAAACTTTGGAACACAAAAACCGGCCAACGCCTCGACACACTCGGGCAGCCGACCGGCGAACAATTCATCGTGGCCTTCACGCCGGACAGCCAATTTGTGGTGGCCGCCGGTGCCGACAAACAAATCCGCCTGTGGCGTTGGATGAGCAAATCCAAACCACGCATCAACCCGCTCGTCCGCGTGCGGTTCGCGCACGAGGACGAAATCACCGACCTCGTCATCAGCCCCGACGGCCAGCGCCTCGCCACCGCCTCGGCCGATCGCACCGTGAAACTGTGGAGCCTCCCAAACCTTGAGCCGCTGCAAACTTTCGCCGACCAACCCGACGTGGTCTCCGCACTCGCCTTCGCGGCCGACAGCAAATCGCTGTTCGTGGGTCGAATGAATGGCTCGTCCACGCGGCTCCAACTCAAAGCCGCCGCTGCTCAATCCGTCGTGCCCCAAGCGCAGCCGTTCACGGCCATTGTGGATTCGGCTGTTGCGGAACTCACCGAGCAAGAGCCCAACAACGCGCCCAAGACGGCGATGGCCATTCGGATTCCCGCCAAAATTTCCGGCGTGATTCTTGATGGCCCCGACCTCTTTCGCTTCCGCGCCAAAGCCGGTGAGCAGTGGGTTTTGGAAATCAACGCCGCGCGCGGCAAGTCGCCGTTGGATTCCAAGGTGGAAGTGCTCGACCCCACCGGCGCGCCCATCGAGCGCGTGCGCCTGCAGGCCGTGCGCAAATCGTGGCTCACTTTTCGCGGCAAAGACTCCAGCACCTCCGGCGATTTCCGCGTGTTCAAGTGGCGCGAAATGACGCTCAATCAATTCCTCTATTTAAACGGCGAAGTGGTCAAACTCTGGCACTACCCGCGCGGGCCCGACAGTGGCTACTTTGTGTACCCCGGCAGCGGAACACGCCACACGTTTTTTGACACCACGCCGCTGGCGCATCCGCTCGGCCAGTTTGCGTACATTGTCGAGCCACTGCCCGCGGGCATTACGCCGCCCGCCAATGGGTTGCCGACCTTTCCGGTATATTTTGAAAACGACGACGACAGCCAACGCCGCTTGGGCAAGGACTCGAAGCTCACCTTCACCGCGCCAAGCGATGGCGAATTTCTCGCGCGCGTGTCCGATGTGCGCGGCGCGCAGGGCAAGGATCACAAATACACGCTCACCATCCGCCCGCGGCGACCAAACTTTTCCGTGAGCATCAGCGGCATCACCGACGTCCCCAAAGGCAGCGGCCGCGAGTTCAGCGTGCGCGCGGTGCGGATGGATAATTTCACCGGCCCCATCCGCGTGGACATCACCGACGTGCCCGCCGGCTTCCGCGTCACCACGCCCCTCACCATCGAGGCCGGCCAAACGCTGGCTTACGGTGCGGTGTATCATGCGCCTGGAAAACCCGCTAAGCCCACCGCAAGTAAACCGGTCTCGCCCAGTCCTTCCATCAGCAAACTCACGTGGAAACTGTTCCACGGCTCTTGGCCCAACGTGCCGGATTGGAACACACTCAAACCCGTCAAGACCGGCGAATTGAAACACGGTTTTTTCAAAATTGAACCAGCCAATCGCGAGGACAATTTTGGGATGCTTTTTGAAGGCCAAATTAAAATCCCGAAGGACGGCACTTATGAATTTATTTTGGCATCCGATGACGGATCACTGCTTTTTATTGATGGCAAAAAAATTGTGAACAACGACGGCCTCCACGGCAATGTGCGAAAAAGCGGCAAAGTAGATTTGAAGGCGGGCATGCACGCCATCCGCGTGGGCTACATTGAGGCGGCGGGAATGGAGGAATTATACGTCGGCTGGAAAGGCCCGGGCTTCGCGGAGACCTCCCTCTCCTTCGCGGACGCCGCCCCCGCTAGCTTTGCCAAAGTCACCGCCACCGCCCGCATCAACGGCAAAAACGTCCTCCACCCCGTCAGCAATCTGGGCGGCTTGAAACTCATCGCCCCGCCCAAGCTCCAAGTGCAAGTGCTGCCCTCTCGCGGGATTCTTGCGCCGGGCAAACCGCTCGAGCTCACCATCGCGCCCGGCGAAACCATCTCTGCCCGCGTGGTCATTGAGCGCAATGGGCTCAAAGGCCGCGTGAGTTTCGGCAGCCACGATTCCGGCCGCAACCTCCCGCACGGCGTCTACGTGGACAACATCGGCCTCAGCGGATTACTCATCGTCGAAGGCCAAACCGAACGCGAATTTTTCATCACCGCCGACAAATGGGTGCCCGAGATGACGCGGCGTTTTCACCTCCGCACCGGCTCCGAAAAAGGCCTCGTGTCACAGCCCATTCTGCTGCACGTGCGAAAGCGTTGAGCATCAACCGGCAGCTTTGTGCATCTGCTGCGCGAGATAATTCTCGAGGCCGGTCATCTTGATTAGGTCCAGCTGCGCCTCGGCCCAGTCCACGCTATCTTCCGATTCCACCACCATTCGATCCATCAACTCGCGACTTCCGGCATCTTTCAACTCGATGCAAAGTTGGATGGCCTCGTTGTAGGTCGCCACGCCTTTGGTTTCCAGCGCGAGGCTGTTTTCGATTTGCGCCTGCGGCGTGTCACCCACGTTGATAACATCGTAGCGGGAGATCGCCGGCACGCCGTCCAGATACAGGATGCGGTCGATCACCTCGTCCGCGTGTTTCATTTCCTCAATCGACTCCGCGTGAAAATGATCCGCCAACTTATTGAGCCCCCAGTCGCGGCACATTTTGGAACTGATGAAATAAAGATTGATCGCCGTCAACTCAATGGTCAACCCGGCGTTTAATGCTTCGATGATTTGTTCGTTACCCTTCATATTTTTTCCAATAGTTTTAATAGTTTCCGCCGCAATGACGCGGTCAGTTTGGTTTCAATTGAACACAAGCAGTCACCCTAGCATAAATTGAACAGGTGAAAAAATAAAAATGTCTGCTACCGAGACTCATTCCCAGCACGCAAAACTACGCCGCCTTGCAATGGCACAATGACTGCATGACCCCGCAACCCGGACACAACGCGCACGGCCCGCACTCCGCCGGCAAGCCCGCGATCAAACGCTGAATGCGGCACTGGCAACTGCCGCAACCGCTGCCGGCCGCCGTCAATCGCGTGACCTCCGCGATGGTCTCCGCGTCGTCCTCGTCAATCGCCTCGCGAATGCTCGACGCCGTCACTTGATAACAGTGGCAAATCAGCGTGTCGGCCGATTGCGTGCGCGTCTGCGCGGGCATGTCCAAAATCGTTGCCATCGTGTGAAAGCGACCAAGTCATCGGGCAAAACCGATGAGTTGGCAAGTCTTATTTGAGACTGAGTCACATTTGCAGGTATTCAAAAATACTCACAAAAATGGGAGTTTCCGCGAACCGATCTCAGCGTTGCTCTGTTTTGTAGATTTTTTGGAAGGTACGTTCAAGGCGTTCGACGGTTTCGTTTTCCTTTGGCGAGAAATTCTTTTGCTCGTCCGAATGGGTCTTCATATTCGCGAGAAAGTAGGGTTTTCCAAATGATTTGCCGCGCGGTTGTTGGCGACCGCCGGAGCCATTACCGAGGATCAGTTTCCAGTCGCCCTCGCGGATGGCAAACATGCCTGCGGCGGAGTGATGAATCACCGGCGGCCGCAAATAATTTTTCTCATCG
>CAUZWB010000103.1:0-6889 GCA_963583525.1 Verrucomicrobiia bacterium
GCCTCGCGCTCATCCAAAGCGCACACACATTTGATCCCGGCTTGGGCGTGGTCTTCGAGGCGTATGCGCGGATGCGGATTCGCGGGGCGATCCTGGATGAGATTCGCAAGTCGCAGCCGCTTTCGCGCTCGGTGTATTCGCGCCGACGCGAATTGGAAGCCAGCCTCGAGAGTTTGCGCATTGAGCTCAACCGCCAGCCCACCGAGGAAGAAATCGCTGAACGCATCGGCACCACGGTGGATGGCTACCGCGATTTGCTCGATCAACTGCGCCCGATAATTTTTGTGCCGCTGCATCAAATGCTCGAAAGCGACGATGAATTTGGCTCGGGCGACCAGCATGTAGCCGATCTCACCCAGCCCGATCCATCCGATCAGGCCAGCCGGCACGAGCTGCACGCGATGATTCGGGATCGAATTTTGCAGCTCTCGCGGCAGCAACAGAAGGTTTTACTCTTGTTTTATTACGAAGGATTGCGCATGAAAGACATCGCGGAGCTGATGAACATTAGCGAAAGCCGCGTATGCCAGGTGAACACCGAGGCGGTGTTGTCATTGCGCGCCTATTTGCAACGACAGGAGCGTGTGTAACAAGGAGGGAAAACAATGATAGTAATTGTAGGATTTATAATTATTGGAATCGGCGTGCTGACCGGCTTTGCCATGGCGGCCGGCGGCGGCCACGGCATCGGCGAAATGTTTGCCAAAGCCGAATGGGGCGCGGCGTTGAGCCTCATCCACGCCAACGAATTCATCGCCCTCGGCGGCATGGTGATTGGTGCGATGATGGTGATGGCACCGATGACCGTGCTCAAGGGCGTGATCTCACAGGCATTGGGCACCCTCAAAGGGGCACCCTTCTCCAAGGCGGATTACGAGGAGCTTTTCAAGTGCCTGTATGAGCTGTTCCAACTGGGCCGACGCGGCGGCATGATCGCGCTGGAAGAGCACGTGATGAATCCGGAAGCGAGCAGTCTGTTTGCCAAGTATCCGAAATTTCACGCCAACCATCATGCGGTGGAGTTTTTATGCGATGGGTTAAAGCCGATCGTGGACGGCCGCATCAAGCCCGATCAACTGGAGCCGCTGATGTCCAAAAGCCTGCACATGATGGAAGAGGAACATCACGGTCCGATCGTGGTACTGAACAAGGTTTCCGACGGCCTACCGGCGTTCGGCATTGTGGCCGCGGTGTTGGGCATCATCGTGGTGATGATGTACAAGCTCGGCCAAGGCGGCGAGGCCGTGGGCCAAGGCATCGCCACGGCGTTGGCGGGTACGTTTTTTGGTATTTTTGGCTCGTACTGCGTGGTCGGCCCGATTGCCACCTGCGCGGAATTCAACGGCCATTCGGAGATGAATTACATAAAGGCAATCAAGTCCGGCGTGGTGAGCTTCGCCAACGGCTTGCCGCCGCTGGTCGCTTGCGAAGTCGGCCGGCGTGACCTGACCTCCGATGTGCGCATGACCTCGGGCGAATTGGAAGACCTCCTGAAATCCGCCTCATAACTGAATCAACCCAATCTTTTTTAATGGAGAACTAAACAATGGCAGGCGGAGGAGGAGCATGGAAAGTGGCGTTCGCGGATTTTGTAACCGCGATGATGGCGCTGTTTATGTTGCTGTGGATCCTGAACCAGGACGAAAAGGTAAAGGGCGAAGTGCAGCAATACTTCAACACGCGCTACAAGAGCGTCACCAAAATGTCCGTGGGCATGATCCCCATCCAAAACGCGGACCTCATCGAGGCCAAACGTGCGGTGTTCGATAATGCCTCAGCCATTGACCTGCAATTTATCCGCCGAATCAATGAGGACATCATCCGAGTGTTTGCCGACAACCCGAACTTCATCGACATGAAAACCATGCGAGTGCAGATGACCAGCGAAGGATTGTTGATCGAATTTTATAACGACCCCAACCGGCGACTCTTCGAAGGCCCAACCGCCATGCTCACAAAATACGGACGGACGGTATTCGATACACTTTCTTATGTGCTGGCGCGGCACCGTTCCACACGCGTGGAAGTGGAAGGCCACACCGCGAGCAACATCGAGCTGGAAGGCGAGCCGGTAAATACATGGGCCCTCTCCACACAACGGGCACTCGTAGCCCGCGAGGCGATGGATCGCAAAGCAATGAAATCCGAACAATTCATCAAAGTAGCCGGCTTCAGCAGCAGCAAACCGCTGCCGGATTATTTACACGACCTCACCCATTCTCATCACGATCGCGTGACCATCATGGTTCGCGCGGGCGACCCCCGTTAACCATGGCACGCGAATTTATCCCATTTGGCGGTGAGTTGGCCGATCCCTCGGAGGCCCCAAAATTTGTGCGACGCGAGGCCCCCGGCATAGAGCCCGATGAACTGGACACCCCCGCGCCCGCTCCGGTCACGCCCGCTGAAGCGGTGGATTTAGCCGGGCACATTCGGAAAATCATTCAGGAAGGCGGGCTCACCGGCGAAGCGGCCGAGAACGCCATTTCCCAAATAGAGGCTGCGGTGGCCGCCGCACCAGCGCGTGTGGCGTTGCCGGAAATAAAAATTACCGCCCCCGCCGCGCCCGAAACAGCAACCGACAAAGCAGGCGAAGGTGAGCCCAAGCTCGCCACCATCGAGTACGAGCGCGAGGAGGAAATCATCAAACGCATCCGCGTGGGCTGCACTTGCGGCGAGACGATCCTGCTCGACTGCGATTACTAATTTCTGCCATTTCTGGCATCTTACTTGCTATGTTTAGCCGGACACTTGTGATGTGTCCGTGAAACAATTCTATGGATTTAAATGTAGCAGGCTTAGTTTCCGGATTTGACTGGAAAACGATGGTGGATCAGCTCTCCAGCGTGGAGCGAGCGCCCCAGCGTCGCATGCGTGTGGATCAACGCGATATTGGCCGCAAAAACAGCGCGCTCTCCACGCTCAAGAACGAGCTAACCGCGCTGAAGACCGAGGCCGAAAAGCTCAAAAGCACCGACCTGTACGACAGCCGTTCGGTCACTTCCAGCCAAACCCACTCTACCGCCACCGCCAAGGAGGGCACGTCCTCAGGCGATTATCGGTTTGAAATTTACCAGCTCGCCACCGCCGCCAAGCAACTAGGCAATACCGATGTCGGCGCCAGCGTCACCTCCAGTGCCGCACTCGATTCCGGCGGCTTTGCCATCGCCGTCACCGAAGGCACGGTCACCGTGCAGGGCAAACAAATCACCGTGTCCACCAGCGACTCGCTGGACACCACGCTCGCCGCCATCAAAACAGCCGTGGGCGGCAGCTTCGATTACTCCATCAGCAGCGACAAAGTCACCTTCACCGATTCGAGCACCGTGGTCCTCGGCAGCGCCACGGACACCAGCAATTTATTGCAAGCCATGCGCCTCAACGCCAACGGCACCAGCAGCATTACCAGCTCCGCCAACATCGGCGGCATGGATCTTTCCAAAACCGTCGACGCCGCCAATTTTACTGACGGCGTCGGCAGTGCCAGTGGATCATTCAAGATTAACGAAACCACTATCACCTATGCCGCCACCGACAACATCACGGACATCCTCGACAACATCAACAACTCCGAGGCCGGCGTGTACGCGAATTACGATACGGTGAACGACCGCTTTCTCATCACCAACAAAACCGAGGGCGACGTGGGCATCACACTCGAAGATGTGAGCGGCGATTTTCTCGCCAAAACCCGCTTGCTCACCGCCAACAGCGGCAGCCTCTCACGCGGCAATAACCTGCTGTACATGGTGAACGACAACGGCCCGCTCGAGAGCCGCAGCAACACCATCACCCAAAACAGCTCAGGCGTGCAGGGCCTCTCCGTCACCGCCTCCCAAGCCAGCGGCGCCTCGCGTATCAGCAGTGTGGATACCTCCGGCGAAAGCGTGACCACCACCGAAAGCCACAACTATTCCACCGGCGACGCCGTGACAATGTATAGCCCCGGCTCCCTGCCCGGCGGCCTTTCCGGCAGCACCACTTATTATGTGAAAGTCACGGCCAACAACAGCTTTACCATGCACACCACCAAGGCCGATGCGGAGGCGGGTACCAGCGCGGTGGACCTCACCAGCGCTCAAAGCGGCGATGTTTATTTTCTGGATAGCAAACCAAAAAAAGCCACGATTACGGTGAAATCCGACACGGACATCGTCAAAACCGCCATCTCCGATTTGATTACGCGCCTGAATAAAGTGCAGTCACTCATCTCCTCGCAAATCGCCAGCAGCACGGACGCGGACGGCAAGATCACGCGGGGCGTGCTCGCCTCGGAAACCTTGCCGACAGAAATCGGGCGCGAGTTGCGCTCGAAAATGACCGGCGACGTGAGCGGCATCACCAGCACCATCAAGCGCCTCGAATCCATTGGCTACACCTCCACCGGTTACACCAACGAAATTACGCTAAACGACTCGGAAAAACTCGACAGCGCCCTGCGCGATAACCTCGGCCAAATCAAGAGCCTCTTTACCACCGAAACCTACGGCGTGGGCATCGCGCTGTACGATTATCTGGACAACGTGCTGGATGACGACGGTGCCATGGCCACTACGCAGAAAAACATGGCCGATCAGGTGACCGACATCACCAAGCAAATCGCCGATCATGAACGGGTGGTGCAATCCAACCGCGATCAGCTCATCCGCGGCTTCGTGGCGATGGAGCAATCACAGGCCAAGGTGAACCAACAAATGAGTTTCCTCGCCGCTCGCTTTAAATAGCACTCAATAAATTATTATGAAAATATACCGCATCTTCACCCTCATGGCCGCCGGCGGTTTGCTGGCGGGCTGTTCCATTCTCGAACGCACGGACAAAGGCGCCTACTCGGGCCCCTTCCACGCGCCCAGCAACACGCACCTCGCGACCGGCGGTTTGCCGGCCGATCTGCTGCGCGTGGCGGTGATGCCGCTGATGCCCGGCCGCGGCAACGCGCCCGCCGACCGCGGGATAGCCAAGCTCCAAACGGTGCTGACCGAGGAGCTTTCGCGCGCGCGCCTATTCGAGGTGATCACAGTGACGCCCCATCGCCTGCACGGGCTGTTTAATGAGCGAGCCATTTATGCCGATGCAGCGTTGCCCTTTGATTTCCTGCCCAAGCTGGCCAAAGAAACCGGCTGCCAAGCGGTGCTCTTTTGCGAGCTCACCACTTACCGCGCTTACCCGCCCATCGGCGTGGGCTGGAAGCTCCATCTTTTTAGCCTCGAGGATGGCCAATTGATTTGGGCCACCGATGAGGTGTTTGATGCCGGCCAAACTACGGTCAACAATAGCCTGCGCCGCCACATCCGCGAGCGGCAATCCTCCAGTATTTTAGCGGCCACAGAGCTGTTAGTTCTCAATTCGCCCCGTGAATTAGGGCGTTATTCGCTCGGAACGATTTTTGAGCATTTATCTGAAAAAAATGCTAAAGAGTTGCTGCTAACTGCCGATAATAAGAACAGTCAGAGTGTGTCCGGAAATCCTGAACCGGTGGAACCTCCCGAAGGGGAGCCCCAACCGGAACGGCCAACGGAGCCAGAAGGGTCGAAAGACCCTGCGCCGCTGCCCCCGATTCCCGGCACCACCTGAGTTATGCGCGCGAAAAAACCTTGTTTTTTCCGCAAAATGCACGATATTTAGGACGGTCGCCATGAAAGAAGTTAGCCTCAATACGACGCGCCAGGCGCAAGGACCGCAAAAAGCGGCCCAAGCGCAGTCGCAGCCTACTGACGGTGTGGGCATGGTCGCCCCGACCGATTCGTTGGAGGCGAATATGACCCGTCGGCCGGACTTCACCCGCGTGGAGGTGGACGCCGAGGCTCGGTTTGGCCAAATCAAGGAACGCCTGCGCGAGGATGTGCAAGCCGATCGTTATCCGCCTGCCGAAGCGATTGAGCGATTTTCCAAGCTGCTCGCCACCGAGATTGAGATGGACAGCCCCCGCCCGGGCAAATCCTAAAACCTCGCTTCCGTTCGCTTTTCCGCCCTCCCCAAGCTGTTTCGGCACGCAACGTGCTATGTAACACACGATGAACAGCGCCAACAAGCTGAACGCGTATCGGGTGGCCGCGGTGAATACTTCTTCTGCGGAAAATCTCGTGGTGATGTTGTATGACGGGGCCATTCGTTTCCTCGGCATCGCCATCAAAGCATTCGAACGGGAAGACCCGTTGGACTTCAATTTTACCGTCCACGAAAACATCACGCGCACTCAGGCAATCATCCGCGAGCTCAACCGCAGCCTCGACTCCGAGAAAGCCGGTGAACTGGGCGACCACCTCGTGAGCTTATACGATTATTTTGATAACCGTCTGCAGGAAGCGAACGTGCAAAAAAACAAAGAAATCATTGAGGAAATCCGTACCCGCCTCACCGAACTACGCGATGCCTGGAATGAATCACTCAATCAAATAAGCGAAGCACCCGCGCCAGCGCCATTACCTGTCGCCCAACCTGTCACTCAACCCGTCCTCGCCCCTGTTGCTGCACCGCCTCCTTCATCGGGCGAGTACACTGGACTTTCATTAATGGGTTAACGAGATGAGCTTACCCGCCACCACTTCGTTACTGCGCGAATGGCACCGGCTTGCCCGCGAAGAATCTGTCGCCATCGCGCTGCAGGATTGGAACGAACTGAATCGGACCATCGATGCCAAGGCGCGTTTGCAGGAATTGCTCGAGGATTATCCCGGCGAAGATTACACCACCGAAGATCGCGAACTGGTCAACACCCTCGTCGGCATCACCCAGCAACATCAGCAGTTGCTGGGAAATGAAATGGACTCGCTGCAAAAACAAATCGCTGAGGAAGACAAAAATCTCAGCAACGGCCGAAAAGTAGGAGCCGCCTACGGGCAACGCTCCGAATCCTATTGGGGTACATACAGCTGAACAAAGCTGAGCT
>CAUZWB010000104.1:0-6867 GCA_963583525.1 Verrucomicrobiia bacterium
GCACACGTGGGAAGACAAAGCCGTGCCGGTGGAAAACAGCCTGCTCTTTGCCGGCGCGTTGAGGCAAAAGGGGGTGCGAGTGGATTTGCATATCTATGAAGCCGGCCGGCACGGGTTGGGGCTGGGTGGCGGCCGCGCCGGGGGCAAGCTGCATCCGTGGACGAACGATTTGGTGTTTTGGCTCAATCAACAGAAATTTTTGAATCGGCAATAGAACGGAAAAAATTACCTTGTCGGGAGGAGTCATTGGGAGTAAATCTTTTTTCCGGTTGCGCCCTTAGCTCAATTGGATAGAGCACCTGATTACGGATCAGGAGGTTGGGGGTTCGATTCCCTCAGGGCGTACCATTTCTTCTTTCCCTGAAAAATTTTAATTCTAGGGCTGTGCTTTTAGATTCCCCTCGCTGGCGAGGAGGTAGTCGGCGTTGACTTCGGTGTTGGCGACGCCGCAAAGGCGTTGGGTCCATTTTTTGAAAGTGTCTATCTTGCCATCGATCATAAAGGGGCTCTCGCGATAGAAATCGAGTTTGTCCTGCATTTCAAAAATGGCGGCGTACATGATCAATGCCCAAATGACATCGGCTTGGGTTTTGACGTCGAGGCCGATCATGGCAAAAAGTTTTCCAAGGGGGGCGGCGATGATGGATTGGTGTTCGGTATCGGCTAATGCGCTGGCGAGTGCGAGGGTCCAGTCTGGGTAAAGGAGGTCGACGGGTTGCGAGTAAAAATAGGGGACGAGAAAACGGAACGCGTTAATGTGGCCGGGGAGGGTGCGGTTCCATTCTTCGAGCTGAGGGTGGACGTTGTCGATGAGGCGCGGGCCGGGGAAAATATTGGGGCACACAAAATCGGCAAGCACGGGGGTGTTTGGCAGTTCGATTTTGTTGAGGGCGTCGCGCATAAATTCAATGCCGGCTTCGGAGAAAACTACGTCATCAAAACCACAGTCACTTTTGAAATGATGCGCTCGGGCGGCGGCGTCATCGCCCCAGCGTTTGGCGGGGCCGCCTTGATCGAGGGTGGTAAGTTTGCCACAGAGCGTGCCGATCTCATCCATTTGGGCGGCAAAAGTGCGGGCGAATCTGGCGTGCGAACGTTCGGGGCCGCAGATGGCGAATTTTAAATCTGTTTCAAAAGTGCGATGCGGGCAGGCTTCTTCGATGATGACCATCCGATCATTGATGTCGGCCACTTCGATGATTTTCAAAAAAAGACCGTGGCCGAGCGCGGCGTCAATTTTATCCTGAAAAGTGATGCTGAGATCGAGGGCCTCGCGGGTGAGGCCGGGGTCGGCGATTTTGGTGGCGAGGCAGGGCCGTTCGGCGTCTTTGGCAAACCACAGCACCACGCGACTGATGATGGGGTAGGATTCGACGTATTTATAATTGACGTTGATGAGGACGAGCGGCTGTAGTTTCGCCGGCACGCCGAGGCGGGCGTGGTGTTCGGTGAGCCATTTTTGGATGCGAGGAATCATGCTGGTTTGCGGGCGCAAAAGCCGAAGAACTCTACGTGCTCCGCCACCTCGCGGGGAGGCAGCATCCGGAAAATTTTGTAAACAAAGGATCGTCCGCCCTGAAAATCCCAGGGGTTGAGGCGTTCCTCGATGAAATATTTGATGATGTGTTCGTTGTTGAGCGGGATAATGTAATTGGGTGTCGAGTAGTCAGGGCGCAGCCAGTAATCATCCACGTGGGCAAAGCCCGCGTTGTTTAAGAGCGCATTGGCTTCGCCGCGCGTGTAGGTGTATTCGAGGAACGGTTCGCCGCGCAGATCGAGTGAAAGTTGATTGGCGCGGTCGCGGTCAAGATAGGAAACGTGGCGGATGCGCGCGTGGGGATCGGCTACGCCCAGCGCGAACCCAAGGTATTGGCGGTTTTCGATGGCAAGAAAAAGGGAGCCGCCGGGCTTGAGCACGCGGAACACTTCGCTCAACACGCGGGCGTGGATGGCTTCCGGATTTTCATTCGGCCACGAAGTAGGCATCCACTCAAAACTGCCGATCATGCAAACGAGGTCGAGCTGGGCATCGGCGATGGGGAGATCCACGCCGTCAGCGCAAATGGATTGGAAATGCGGAAGGTTTTCCTGTTGGCCGCGCAGCTTGACGAAGGCGGCATTGATGGGTGACTTATCCGCGGCAATGACGTGATGATCTTTGGCAAGCCGACACGCCACGCCGCCGGTGCCACAGCCCAGATCCAAGACGCGCGATTCAGGGCCAAGATCGAAGAGGTAAGACCACGCCGTGCGATTGGGGGCCACCGCGCGGAGCATACCCGGCGAGGTGGTGCCGAACTCATCTTCCAGTGCGGGGCGCCAGCCATTTCGGGTGGCGTTTTGCAGGAATGCCTCAGGATCATCGCCGCCCAGTGAGCCGGAAGCTTGCGAGCGTTCGAAGAGTAATTGGGTTTGCGGATCCGCCGCACCGCTGCCAATGGCGTGCGGGGCGAAAATCGGCGCACCATAAAATTCTGTCAGCGTGGACTGTTCGCGAGCGGCATCGCTTTCCAGCAGTTGAGCTAAACTACCGGTGTCTTCATTGGCGGGATTGCGAAATTGAATTTCGATGGAGGCAGCCTGCGGTTGCGAGTTACTGTGCTTTCAGCAAGGAAAACGCTAAGCGGCGATCGGCTTTGCATCAAGAGAAAAGGATTCACTCTTCTTCCTGCTTCAATCGTTCCAGCTTGGCGGCGAAAATTTTGCCGATGCGTTTTTTGGCCATGTAGACTTGCGCGGCGTTGACGTTGAGCGCGTCGCACACTTCTTTCACGGTCCATTCATCGATGCAGTGGCATTTGAAAATTTGGTATTGTTTGAGGCTGACTTGTTGCTTGAGAAACGCGAGTGCGCGCTGGATTAAGCTGCGCGACCACTCTTCGCCCCAAATGCGATCCAGTTCCGGCCCTTGGGGGTCGGCGAGATTGGCGAGCGGGTCGTCCTCATCCTCGCGGGGTTGTTGGGTGGGTGGCTGGCGTTGTTGTTTTTTAAAATGCTCGGCTAGCCGCGAGCGGGTGATGGCACGCAGCCAGCCTTTGAAGCTGCCGCGTTTACGGTTGTAATTAAATCGGTCGAGGCTCTTGTGTACTTTGATAATGGTTTCCTGCACGATATCCTGCGAGTCAGCTTCGGAAAGTCCGGCACGGCGGGCCACGCTGTAGATGAGTTCCCAATAGGTGTTGAAAAACACTTCCCAACTCTCGCCGTTGATGGTGGCTTTGAGTCGGTTGATGAGGCTGCTGCGGGTCTCGAGCAATGGCGGGTCAGCCTTCATGGGTGCGGATTGCAGCACAAGTTGGAGCGGCACACAATGCCGATTGATTCACAAGATTAACAAATTGGCTAACGCCCGCCCGGCGCTGGGGAAGCGCCGGGGCGGGGGTCGCCAAGGGGTCGGCCGCCCGAGGGGACAGGCGGCCGGGTGGATCCTGGCTGTGGATAGAGAGAGGAGGTGCCAGGAGGTCGGCAGTCGTGTCTTAACTCAACTGTGACTGCGTCTGTTTTCATGCGAGTGTAGCCTTGCTTTGAAATTTTCGGTTCAGCGCCAATGAAAAGTATCCTGCGCCGGCGCGGGGGCAGGTTTGGGCGGCGGATCCGCATCCAAGTTTTCGCGGATTTGCCGAAACCACCATTCCGCCTGCGGTTGATAACGCCGGTACACCACGCGTGTGGTTCGGGTGCCCGGCCCGTTTAAGGTCAATTTCAGTTCTCGTTGTCTCATATGATGCCCCCATCTCTCTTAAGTACCGCTGCGCAAAAGCGAATCTAACAACTATCCACAACTTTTTTCTAAAAATTTGGTTCGCCTGTGAATAACCTTCGCTTTGTGAACAAGCCGCACGGAGGTATGATTTGACCAAGGAGGTGAGGAAAAAGCCGTCAAAGGCCGCCGGTGAACTACCCGTGAATAATCTCGGGCAAGGCTATTGGGCGGAAATTCCCAATGGGAACAACTTTCAACATTCCGGAATACGAGCTGGTGATTGAAATCGCCCGTGGCAGCTATGGCCAAGTGTGGCTCGCCCGCAATGTGCTCGGCACGTGGCGCGCGGTGAAGATTGTGCAGCGCTCGCTCTTCGAGGATGCACGCCCGTACCAACGCGAGTTCAACGGCATTCGTCATTACGAAGCCATTTCGCGCGGGCACGATGGCCTCATCGATGTGCTTCATGTGGGCCGCAATGAAAATGATGGCTATTTTTATTATGTAATGGAATTGGCCGACGACCAAGTGGTTGGCCAGCGAATTCAGACTGCCGATTATACCGCGCGCACTTTGCAATCCGAGATGAGCGCGCGCGGCCCTTTACCCGCCGAAGAGTGCATCGACCTCGGCGCGCAATTGGCCGACGCCCTCGATTACCTCCACCAAAATGGCCTGGTGCATCGCGACATCAAGCCCTCCAATATTGTTTTTATAAACGGTCAGCCCAAGCTCGCCGACATCGGCCTTGTGGCGGGCTCGGGAATGTCCTCATTTTCCACCGGAACGCTTGGCTTCCTTCCAAGCGAAGGCACCGGCGGCCCCGATGCCGACGTGTACGCGCTTGGTAAAGTGCTCTACGAAATCAGCACCGGCAAAGACCGCACCGCCTTTCCGGATTTGCCCGCCACCGCCCGCGGGTTGTCCGGACGCGAAAAACTGATGCAACTCAATCCGTTACTACTGCGCGCCTGCGCTCACGCGGATGATGACCGATTTGAAAGCGCGGGTAATTTCGCCGATGCCCTGCGCAGCCTCAACGCGCCTTCCGCTTTTGCCGGCCCATTCAACTGGCGCGAGCGTCGACTCATTGCCATCGCGGCCGCGCTGGGGTTGTTGTTGGTGCTCTCCGACGCGTTGTTAATTTATGTGGGTACTCGCGAGCCGACCGAACAAATGATCACCGCCAAGCCCCCCACGCCTCCCGCGATGGAGGCTCCGCTGCAAGGCAAATACGAATCCGGCGATTAGTTGTTAGATTTGTGCTCGCACGGCAGTACTTAATAGAGGTGGTCGGGCGTTCCGGCTTTTCTGTGTTTAATCAAAAGGAGGGAAAAATGGATTGGGATAATTGGAAGACCCGTTTCGGGCAAGATTCGATAAAAGTGTTGATGGGCGCGGCAGCGATATCGGCGATTGGCTTGGGGGCGTTTGCGATGTTGCAAGAGCCGTCCGGGTTGCCGGGTGAACTCCCCACCCCCGTGCCTGATGAAGCGTTGGCAGAGGTGGAGGGAGTGGCGCTTACTCCAACCGATACCGAACTGACCGCACGCGCGACGTTTCGTGTGCAGTTTGATGAGGTGATTATCAAGCCCGAACAAGTCGGGCAAGCCGGCTCGATGAACCCGTTGGTTTTCGAGCCGCCATTGGAAGGCGAATTCATTTGGGACAGCACACGTTCCGGTGCATTTACTCCGGCCAGCGGGTTTGCGTTGGACTTGCGTTATGCCGTGAGCTTGAGCAAAGTAATCACCAAGCAAACCGGCATTCAATTACGCCGGCAGTATCAAACGCCGCCGATGCAAGTGGAGGCGCAGCGGTTGTATTCGCTAAACAGCGATCGGCCTTTCAGCGCCGCGTTGGCATTCAATGTGTCGATGGACGCTGATAAAGCAAAAGCCTTTGTGGAGTTCCGCGCTGCTAATGGTGAATTGATTCCCGCCAACATCGAGCCTATGACCGATGACAATCATCGGTGGCTCGAAGCGCCAAGAGAGCCGTGGTCAATGCGAATAAGTGATAGTGAAAGTGACGAGGTGACAGGGCGTCCCACGCGAATTGTGATCCGGCCCAAGCGTGTTTTAAGCGCCGGAACAGAATGGAAGTTGATTCTGAAAAAGGGTCTTCCCTCCGGCGATGGAAACCGGCTTTCCTCCGATATTGTTTTTCAGCTCGGCACTCGCAAACCGATGGTGGTTGAAAACACATTTGCTGAAAACCGCCTTAACCACGGGCGGTCCATTCGGATTCAGTTGACCCACGCACTGTCGCCGGAACTCACCGAACAGCAACTCGCCCAATGGTTGGTTGTGGAGCAGTCCGTTGAGATCGCCCCGGACAAATCGCCGCGTTTTATGAAAACTCAAGTTGAATTTAACGTAGATATCTCAGGTAATTGGATAGCTTTGAAAGGCGATTTTGATCTGAATCAAAAATATCGCGTGCGTTTAAAGTCCGGTTTGCCAAGCAAAATGGGCCTCACGCTGGCCAAGGAAAGCTTCGAGTCAGTTGTTTTCAAACCATTGCCCAGCCGCGTGTATTTGCCGGGCACGTATTTTTCGCAGGCGGCCAATGGCAATCGCCAGTTCGGTTTTGTTTCCATCAACAACCATGCCATTCGCCTGCGAGTGAAACGCATCGCGCCGGACCAATTAACGACGGTGCTGGAGGTTTATGAAAATGAGTATTTGGGAGGGGGCAGATTTCAATGGTCCGGCCGCTGGGGCTGGCGCGATGGGCAAGCTCTCAGTTTTGATCTCATCCCTGGCACGCAAGTGTGTGATCGCGTGTACAAACCCAAAGCGGGGGTGGATGAGACGGTGAAAAAAGAATTCACGTGGGACGAATTGCTGGGCAGTGACCAGTCCGGGCCGCTGTTTGTATCCATTGAATGCGTTGGCCGAGATAGTTCCGCAAGCAACGCGCAAGTGATTACGCAGCTCACCGACGTGGGCCTCACATGGAAATTCGCGGACAATGAGGTTCATGTTCAGGCATTTTCTCTGCGCACCGCCAAGCCTTTGGCCGGAGCGAAGGTGCAAATTTTGGGTGCTGACGATAGCCCGCCAGTCACCACTCGCACCGATGCCGAAGGTCGCGCGGTTATAGTTTCAAAGCAGCAAAGGCGCGCTACACGTTGGCTTTCGGTTTCGCACGGGAAAGAT
>CAUZWB010000105.1:0-6801 GCA_963583525.1 Verrucomicrobiia bacterium
AGCGCCATGAAAAACTTTCTACTGATACTTCCGCTCCTCGCCCTCGGCTGCCAAAGCGCCCCGCAACGGCCGCTCGAGTTTACCACCATGATCGCCCATTGGGCCAACTACGCGCACGCGGACTACCTCCCCTTCGTGAAGGAGGCGCGCCCCGAGCTTGCGCAGGTGGGATTTTATGGCGGCCATTATTGGAGCCTTGCGCACACAAAACACGGCGGCGGCTATCCCGCGCATTTCCCGAAAGTGGGCCTCGCGGAAAATCGCACGTGGCTCGCCCAGCGCAACCGCGATTTGCACAAACTAGACGTGCTGGTCATCGGCCATTTCAATGTTGAATTTCTCGTGGGCGAACCGAAAGGCAAAGACGGCCCGCGCGGGTTCTTTAAATTTTACAACGAGCTATGGGACGAAAAAATTCTCGGCCCCAAGCCGGTGAAGGATCCGATGGACTTATTGGAAAAAAACGCCGACGGCTCACCGCGCATCAACAACAGCTACTCCATCGGCGGCATGAAAGAATACTGGGCGTGCCTGAACAACCCGCACTGGCGCACGGTACTCAAGGCCTGGGCGCGGCACGGCATCCGCGCGGGCTTGGACGGCTTTATGATCAATTATTTTTATCGGCATAATTGTTTGTGCGAACATTGCCAGCACGAGTTTCGCGAATACCTCGGCAACCGTTTCACGGCGGCGGAGTTGAAAACAAAATTCAACATTGAAAAACTTGCAACGCACAAATTTACCGAAATCGGCGCGTGGCACGACCCCGCCAAAAGCACGCTCTTTAAGCGCGAGCAACTGCGCTTTTCGCAAATCGCCACCAAGGAATGTTTCGACGAAGTGTTCGTGAAATACGGACGCTCGCTCAAACCGGGGCTGATCGTCGGCCAATGGAATCACCTCGGCCGCTTCGGGCAAATCAGCGGCGACGAGCGCTGCCTCTTGCCCAAGGAATTGTGGGCGAAGGACGAGGATTACCTTTGGTACAGCACCGGCGGCTCCTCATTTTATACCGACCTCAAAAACGGCTTTCTCGGCGAAGGCACATTGCAGGCACGGTACATTCGCGGCGCCACCGGCGGCAAACCCTTCACCCTCGGCAAATACGAAAGCACCCGCACCCGCGCCGCCATTGCCGAACTCATCGCCAACGGCGGCGCGCCGATGGGATTTTACACGCGCTTCACCAACGCCGAGGCGCGCAAGGTCATCACGCAATATTACCAATTCATCCGTCGCAACGCCGCTATTTATAAAGGCAACCAATCCGCCGCCGAGAGTGTGCTGCTCTTCCCGCGCAAAGCCGTGCACGCGGGCAACGTGGCCGATGTGCAAAAATTCCTGAAGCTCGGCGATTCATTGCTGGACCGGCACATCCTCTTCGACGTGCTCCCGGACGACCTCGCCACGACGGAGGCCCTCGCGAACCATAAAGCCGTTTATCGCGTGAACGGCAAAACGCCGGCGGCATCGAGCCGTTTCAAAATCACCGCGCCCTCCACCGTCCGCGCCTCGCTCAGCCGCCCCGCGAAAGGCGACAAGTTGCATTTGCATTTTGTGAATTACAACCGCACCGAACCCAAGACCGCGAAAAGCGCCGGCGGCGGCATCCACGACGAAAAACCCATCGCCGCCGAGGGAGTACGGTGTTCATTTCAAATGCCGGAAGGAAAGAAGCTAAAACGCATTCGCTTTCTCACACCGGAAAACAACAAAGCGATTGAACTTCGTACCACCTCCTCGGGAAACCAAATACAAATAAACGTCCCAAAATTTCTCGTGTACGGCGTGGTGGAACTGGAGTTTGGAAAATGAAGATACGGATTCTCACAGATTATTAAATCCGTGTTCATCCGTGAAATCTGTGTCTATTTTTTTAGTGCCTCGATTTGTTCCAAGTCAAAATGCTCGAGCAATCCGTGGCACATCATTTCAGGCAAATGATTGGCGCCTTTGTTTCCTGTGATAACTTCCTTGAGGCTTTTCATCGGGTTTTCCAATTCGACAGTGGCGATGGCATCCGTCTGCACCGCCGCCAAGCGCGCGGCCACGCTGAGGCGGGGGCCGATTGAATTGAGATTCACTTCGCCGCCGAATTCATTTTTGGCCCAGTTGGCGAGAGCGGTGATTTGGCCGGATTGAACGCCGAGGGCGCGCTCGCCGACGGCGTGCATCAAAATAACGTGGAGATAATCGCGGCTCTTGATTTTGGATTCGCCAAAGAAGAAAGGATCGAAAGCAACGACGCGTTGGCCGGCGGCGAGCAATTCCTTCACGGTAGCCGCTTGTTTTTTGCGCCCATCGTCGGCGATGAGGAGCGTGGTTCCTTTGGGATTGGCAGGCGTGAAGACGGTTCCCGGCACGGTCCAATCGTTGCCGATTTGAAATTGGTAATGCGCCACGCTGTCGATGCCGCCTTCGCCTTCAATTTCCTTTGCCTTCGCTTTGTAGTTTTTGGCGTGGATGATTTTCAGGAGATTGGCGCGTTGCTCGGATCGGGTGCCGGTTTGGGGTTTAGGCAGGTTTTTCATGAGCCCCAGCGCGAGGGTGTTGAAGGAGTGGTTGTCTTTGGGCAAGGGGACGATGAGTTCGTCGTAGGTCTTAATTTCTTTTTCGCTGGGGATTTCGTTGCGGTGATATTGTTTGTCGCCGGGATAAAATATGTCGCCGATGAAGCGGTAAAGTTGCTGGCGATTGTCGACGCCGAAGTTGTGGGTGCCGGGTTTGAAATTAATATGAGTGCGCAGGAAATCGCGGCGGCCGTGCAAACTGAAGATGGGCGCGGCGGCTTCGATGAGCGGCGGCAGGGCATGACCGGCGGTGAAGCAGCAGGCGTCGTAAGCGTTGTTGGTGAGCAGCGCGGCGCGGTTGGCGAGCATCGCGGTGAGGTGGGTGTAGTCGGCGT
Organism: Verrucomicrobiia bacterium; assembly: GCA_963583525.1. Taxonomy (GTDB): domain Bacteria; phylum Verrucomicrobiota; class Verrucomicrobiia; order Limisphaerales; family UBA1100; genus JACNJL01. Next base: position 2,909 of record CAUZWB010000105.1, read on the forward strand.
AGAGCGCGAGGTCGTTGGGAGTTTGCTCGGAATCGCCGAGATCCTTGCCGTGGCGCGCGCGGGTTTTGAAGCTGGAATAGCCGGCCACGGGATTGGCAAGCGTGACGCGTTCATCGAGCGAACTGATGAAAATCGTCTGCCAACCGCCGCCCGAAAGGCCGGCCACCGCCACGCGTTTGGGGTCGGCATTGGGATGGGCGAGCAACACGTCGAGGCCTTTGCTCATGTTGAGATAAAACGGCGCGATGCCCGAGGAGCCGCAGAGGTCGAGCTGGTTCATTTGATAATGCCCCATCCGATTGGCGAACTGGCCCATTCCAATCCACTCGGGGTTGAGCACAATCATGCCGCGCTTGACGAGGTTGATGCAGCGGAGTTGTTTGCCGGCCGTCGCCTTACCCGTACGGGCGTGGCCGTTGACATTCATCACCACGGGCACTTTGCCCTTGAGGCTGAGCGGCTCGTAAAGGAGCGCGGGGATCCACCAACCAGGCAAAGCCTCAAACTTCAGTTTTTTGATTCGATAGGCGGGAAAGTTTTTGATGGTCTCGCCCCATTCCACTTTCAGCGGCGTGTTGCGCCAAGCCGCCGCGCTGCCGCGGAAGATAACTTTGTCGAGGACGTCCTTGCGCATTTGGGCGGCCTTGGATTTCCATTCGGCGGCGGTGCGGACGCGGGGCATTTCGGGCACGCGGGTTTCGTTGAAGACGCGGATTTCTTCCAACGCAAGATCGGGGCCGATGATTTTTTCACTGAGCGCGGTGGCGATGGCGGCCTCGGTGAGCGGAGCGGGATTGGCGATGAAGGAAGGCTTCGCCATCAAGAGCGAGGCGCGACTGCCGGGGGAGACGCAGAGTTCACACAGCGGCTCGGCGGTTTTGGGCTGCACCGGTTCCGCCTGTTTGATTTGAGTAGCTTTCCAGCCCCAACCGCCCAGCGCGGCCACAGCTGCAATGCCGAAAATAAGTGCTGCTTTCATACCAATATGTACTGTTGAATTGGCTGTCAATTTACCGCGAGCGGTGGGTCTTCACAAGAAAAAGCTTTGATTTTAGTGTCGAAAGTCTGTTTAACTCGCCGTTCCCCCGCGCTGTGTTGCGGCTGTATCCATGAGCGAAGAGCCAGTTTTTTATTTCGATAACAACGCCACCACGCGTGTAGCGCCGGAGGTGTTGGAGGCGATGCTGCCGTTTCTCACGGAGCAATGGGGCAATCCTTCCAGCGCGTATACTTTTGGCAATCGGCTGGTGGGGGCGGTGGATGCGGCGCGCGAACAGGTGGCGGCGCTGATCAATGCCGATCCCCGCGAAATCATTTTCACAAGTTGCGGCACCGAGAGCAGCAATGCCGCGCTCAACAGCGCGTTGCTCACGCGACCGGGCAAGCGGCACCTCGTCACCACGGCGGTGGAGCACTCGGCCAATGTTAAATTTTGCCAGGCGTTTGAAAAACGCGGCGGCGAAGTCACATGGCTGCCGGTGGATCGCGCAGGCCAATTGGATGTGCACGAACTGCACGAAGCCATTCGCGAAGATACCGCAGCCGTCACGGTGATGCTGGCCAACAACGAGACGGGCGTGATTTTTCCCATCGAAGAAATCGCCGCAATGTGTCGTGCCAAGAATGTGCTTTTCCATACCGACGCCGTGCAAACGCCCGGCAAGTTGAAGCTCGATGTCAAAGCGATGGGCGTGGATTTCCTTTCGCTCTCGGCCCACAAACTGCACGCGCCCAAAGGCATCGGGCTATTGTACGTGCGACGAGGTACGCCGTGGCAGCCGTACGTCATGGGCGGCGGACAGGAAAGCGGCCGACGCGGCGGCACGGAGAATGTCGCACAAATCGCTGCCTTCGGTCGCGCAGCGGAGCTGGCGATGGCGAGCTTGGAAAATGACGCCGCCCGCATCCGCGCGTTGCGCGATCGGATGGAGGAAGGCATTATGAACAGCATCGAAGGCGTCACGCGCAATGGCGCGCGGGAGCCGCGTTTGCTGAACACCAGCAACTTGAGTTTTGCCAATTGCGAGGCGGAGGCGATTTTGTTGCTGCTCGATCGCGAAGGCATTTGCGCCAGCAGCGGCTCGGCGTGCACCACCGGTTCACTGGCGCCAAGCCACGTGCTGACGGCGATGGGCGTTTCGCCTGAGCACGCGCTGGGCTCAGTGCGGCTGAGCCTCAGCCATTATTCCACCGATGCGGAAGTCGATTTCCTACTGGAAAAACTGCCTGGAATGGTCGCCAAACTACGCGGTGCCTCCCCGCGCTCGACGGAGCCCGCCGTGCAATCCGCCCGGTCTTAGCCCAAATAAAAAGCCGGTTTTTCTTTGTAACGCTTCGCCACACAAAGCGTCATAAAGGCGGAAGTAAAATTATGAAAACAGTTGTAGCCATCATCGCAGCCATGCTCGTGAGTTCAGCGATTACCTTCGTTGTCACCAACTCATCCAAACAAACCAAAGTCCAAGAGCGAAAGGACACGGAGAAAAGCACCCACGGAGGGGAATTGGTTGAGCTCCGCAAACAAGTACAGGAGTTGGAGTCCGCCGCCAAATCGCAGGCCGCTATTGTACTCAAGGAATCCAACATTCAAGTGCCCGGCGTGGTCACTGATCCGGCGAATCTCATCGACCAACTTTCAGCCGACGGCACCACCGGCGCAGACGTGGAATCGCAGAAGCGAGTGATTCATTATTTTGAAAGCCTCGTGGATGCCGGAGAAACCTCGTTGCCCGCCATTTCTAATTTTATGAATCAAAGATTGGACAAGGAATTTGGCCGCCCCAGCTTCCGCCAACAGCTCAATATCACCAACGCACAGATGGAGGAAATGAAAGCCTTCGGCGCAAAACAAAGAGAAGAAATGCGTACCAAGATGGGTGAAATAATGAGTGATCAGGAACTGACCCGTGACCAACGCCGCGATAAAATGCGGGAAATCTTCACCGGCAGTGCCGAAAAATTCATGGGACTGATGTCCGACGATCAAAAAACTCAACTGGAACAAATGGGAGGAGATCAAGGCGACCGCATTCGGCTGATGATGCGCAGCTTCGGCGGTGACCGCGGAGGCTGGGGCGGCGGTGACCGCGGCGGACGAGGCGGGCGTTAATCGATCCAATTAATCTGAAACTCAAAGCACGAATTCAATAAAATGAAACATACCCTTAATATCCTAATTATCCTGACACTCACAGGAGTCGTCTCCGCCCAACCCGGCGGCGGGCGCCCGGGCGGTGGACGTCCCGGTGGCGAACGCCCCAGCCGTCCCGGCGAACCCCAACGCGTGATGCCCATTTCCCTGCGTATCGGCCTCATCGAAACCCTCGGCCGCATCGGCGGTGCGGATGCCGAGGCGATCCTCTTGAGAACCCTCAAGCAAACGCAGGTCGGCGTGGAAGTTTCGCTCATCGACCGCCAACTCACCAAGCTGGCCGACGGCGCAGAGCATCCGTACAAAGATAAAGTGCTCAGCGCGGCCAAGTACATTCTCCGCAACCCGCCCGATGCCACTGATGATGTGCCCGGCCAACTCGACTCACGGGCCGTGGGTGCCTTGTGGGATATTTTAGTGCGCTACAAAGATACAACCTTCAAGGATGATGCCGAGAAAATGCTCGTCACCGAAGAGGGCCTCAACCGCCGCGCGCTGGACTACCTCACCCGCGTGCTCGGAGCGCAGTCCGTGCCCATCCTTGCCACCGCTTATTATGATGCCAATATCGAGGAGCGCACCAAGAACGATCTGTGGGGGCGCATCAACGATTACCTCGACGAATCCCCCGCCGCCGGTACGGTGATGGTGGATCGCTTTAAGGATGGCCTTCAGAAAATGGCCACTGAAGCTGCCGAAAAAACCAAACGCGATGCCGAGCGCGCCGCAGGCGGCAACACCG
>CAUZWB010000106.1:0-6724 GCA_963583525.1 Verrucomicrobiia bacterium
GGCGGCGGTGTCCACCTCCACGCGGAAAATGCCGGAGTATTCCTCGGTCTCCGCGGCAATCAAGTCCTTCCATTTTGCGCCGTTCAACCACACTTCAACCGGCACCGTATCGCGTTCGTCGGTTTGATCCATGTCGTAATCCACTACTTCAAAAGTAATGCGGTCGCCCGGATCGATGCGCAGTAATTCCTTTCGTGTTTGCTGCACCGTGCCCGCGCCGTTGCGACTGAAGTTAAACCCAATGGGCACCACGCGCGCGTCGTTGTAGGTGGCCTTCAACTGCTGCGTGAGCAACCGGCTGCCGCCCTGCGTGGCCACGGCGATTTCATCGGTGTAACTGGCGGTCACCACATCGCCGCCGGCGATTTCCAGCGAAGCGTTTTGCGCCAGTCTGCTAACGTCGACCTTGGTGGGAATGAAGGTCTGTTCAGTGCTGCGAATTTCTATATGATTGATCGCTACCGAGTCACCGAGGTACTCATCAACCTGCAAACGCGCGAAACGCAACTCCACGGGGTCGAAGAAAAATTCCCATTCACGATCCCGTTGAATCACTCCCGCGCCCATCACCGGGCGCAGCTCCAGCTTGGCGAGATCCATCAACCCGCCGCCCGCGATTTCCACAGGCTTGATGGACAGAATCTGCGCACCCGCCGCCTCCAACTGAACCAATCCCACGCGCTGCCACGCGAACCGGTTCCAATCGCCGGTCTTCAGCACTGTGCCTTCAATCAACTGATCGCCAAACTCCACGCGGAACTTCGAGCCACCGTTGGCGTGCGACGACTGCATCCACAATTCATAAGTCCCCGCCCGGGGTGCGTCAAAAACCCACTTCATCCAGTCCGCCGCGTTTTGCCAAAAGCCAATGCGCTCGAGATTGTTGACCTTGGTGACGCCAAATTTCTCGGTGATTTTGCGAAACTCAACCTGTTCAAAATTCATCGCCACCGGCTGCAATTGCGGCGCCGCGGGTGCATGGTTTTCGCCAAGAAATTTCCGCACGCCGGCCACGTCGAAATCCTCCGCAATGAACGGCTTCAATTGCGGCTGGCTGCTGCTCACATTGGCGCGTGCGCGAGAAACGGCCAATTCGCGCGCAGCCTGTTTCGTGGCGGAAAAAAACACCGCCTCATGCACGCCCTGTTTGAGCCAAACATCCACGAATTTTTTTTCCGCCGAGGGTGCAAGTTGCACCTTACCATTGATGGCGATGGCCACGAGATCGCCCGTCACCGCGATGCGCATAGCCCCTTCACGCCGTTGCACCAATTGCCCGTGCCAAATTGCCGCGTGCGGTTGGTCGGCCCCCGCCTCACCATTCGGCACGGACCACGCCAACTTAACAGTCGGTTCATTGAGCTTCGGCGTGCCTGTGCGGCCGAGTTGCGATACTTGTGCCCAGGTTTCATAACCCGTGTAGTCGCCCGCGAAAATGCGCTGCTGCATCGCGCCGGTTTTTCCCGAAACTGGCTGAGCTTCGGGCAGAGGCGGATGCGCGACAATCGTAAACCAAAACACCCCGTCATAGCTCCCCAACAACCGCCCGCGCACGGGGGCGTTCTTTGATACGTGGGGAGTGTTCACGCGCACGCGGCTCACGGTGTGCAGTTGTTTCATGTCCACCGTCAGTAATTTGGGGGTGAGGCCGTCCGGCTCGCTTTGCCAAAATGTTTCGCGGCTGTGGTCGATGGCCATCAGGGGACTGTGGCCGATGGCACTATCCGTCGCCGCCGCGCCCGCGGGCAGTTCGGCGGTGGGGATGGCCGCGCGAAACTCGCCTGTGTGTGGGCCGGTCTCCACCAAATTGACCTGTACCTGATCGCCGCTGTCCGCGCGCAACGTCACCGTCAGTTTGTCGAGGGAATCACCGAGGTCGCGATCGCGATCTTTGATGCGCAAGAAAATGCGGTTGCCCGGTTTCACCTCTTGGGTCGGCCGTCCCTGCGAGACGCGGCGGTCGGCGTTGGCTTCCATTTGTTCGCGCTCCAGTTGTTGAGTGAGCGTTTCCTCCTCCGCATCGATAATTTCGCTGCTTGCCACGGCAAACTCGCCATCGGCCGCTACACGAATTTCCACATCGCTCAAGGGCACCGTGCGAAACTGCGCCTTAAATTCCGGTGGATAATCACTGGCGATCACATCTTTTCCGGTCAGCTGCAGCACACCATCCCCCAGTGCCACGGTTCCGAGAGTCGTATCCACTTCACCGCGAAAGAGCCCTTTGCCCGCGCCAGCGGTGCTGCGCAGATACACCAGTTCCTTATCTCCACCGGGATGCGTGGTCACCACCACCGGGATGCGGCTTTTCCCGCGACTCACGCCCAGATCACGATCGTGCACGACAATGGATAACGCCGTGCCGGGCACATGCAGCCGTTTACTTTGATGCCCCAACCGACCGACCGTACGGAGCAAATTGAGCTGCTGTAAAAAACGCTGCTCGAGCCCATATATTTCCGACAAGCTAAACAGTGTGCGATTGGCCAGCTCCACATCCGGCACCCGTTCGAGGATGTGCTGAAACTTCTCACGCGCCGCATCGTGCTGTTCCTGCCGAAATGCCAGCAACCCCGTGAGGAATTCCGCGCGGATGGACACGGTTTGGTTCGGATTATCCTCCAGCGTTTTAAATGCCTGCGCCGCCTTATCATAAATCTTTTGCGCCATGAACGATTCGCCAATGCCGAACTTGGCCTCGATGGCGTGCGGCGTGCCGGCGTAGCGATTGGTCACGGTGGAATACTCCGCGCGCGCCACATCATAGCGCTGGCCCTTGTAGTAACTTTTGGCCAGTAATAACTGTAGCCGCGCCTTGGCGTCTTCGCTTTGCTGTTTGCTTTCCGGCTTATCCGGATCCGTAAACTTGATAAGCCAACCACGCAAAAAATCCTCCACCACCGCCAACCGAGCTTCATCGCCGCCAGTCATCAGGTGATTGCACACAAACTCAATCAAATCCGGAGGTAAATCATTGCGATGCGCGGCAAACAATGCTGCGTTGTCCTGATATAATTCCAGCGCCTTTTCGCGATCACCCAACCGCAAGTACAGCGCGGCCGTCAACAGCGGCGCCATCGGGCTGTTCTCGTCGATGGTGAGCCCCACCGCACCCATCCGCGAATGTGCGCGTAGCACCGCGCCGCGGCCTTCGTCCTTGGCGGTCTTGGGCACGTTGGTCAGGTGCGCCAGCGCGCCGGTCAACAGCGTGGCACTCTCCACGTAGCGCTCCTGCTCAAACGCCTTTTGCGCATAACTGCGAAGGGTGTTCCAACGGTTGTGATCGTTGTGGGTGTCGCGCGTCACACGTAGCAACCGCAGCAGGCGCGCCACCGGCGGCTCGGCATCCGCGCCTCCGGCCATTAAATGGTCGCACGTGGCCCACGCAGAAAAATCGCGCGCGCGCAAATCGCGTACGGCGACGTACACCTTCAGTTTCGCCGCATCGTCTAACGGCTTAAAATCTTTGTAAGCCGAATTGTCGGTGCCAATGTAGCTGGCGTTGTTGATGGCATACGTCCGCCACGTGTCCACAAAGCCAAGCCAATCCTCATTAATAAACGGCAGATCGGCCGATTGCTTTTCCAGTTGCGCCACCGTGCGGGCGAAAGCATCCGCGTTCCCCTGTTTGCGAAGCTCATCCGTGGCCCGATGTGCCGCCACGCGGATGGCCAGTTCCGGCCAGCGAAACTCAATCTGCTCCCGCATCGCTGCCGAAGCTTTGCCGCCGTTGGTGAGGAATCGCTCGGCGCAGTTTCGTTCTTCGGAACGGCCTTCGCTAGGCGCTTCCACCACGCGTTTCCACCAGTCGAGCGCCTGGTTTTTTTGCCCTAGTTTCCAGAGCACATCCCCAAAATAATCGCTGTACGTGGGCTGCACCCTCCCACGAATTGCCCATTGGTAAATCTGATTAGCCAATGCGGCGTCCTCGTTTAGCTCGGCGGCTTTCATGAGATTCCGCAGGAATTCTGTATTCACGCGTTCCGTCATCGGCGAAAGCCGCAGGAATTGTTGTGTATATTTTTTGGCGTCTGTTTTGTCCGTGCTGTTGAGGTATAGCCACAACAAGCCGGCGGCCGCGTCGTGGTCCTTCGGATATTTTTGCAACAGGGCCAGTGAAATTTGCTTGGCTAATGCGGGATCGCGTTTGCGGGCATAATGCACCAACGCATAACGCTGGGTATCCACGAGATAAAACTGGTTGCGCCGGCTGAGATTGCTGAACTGGGTCAATGCCTGAGCGCGCAACGGGATGGCCGCCTTAACATTGTCCTGCGGCCGCGGATAACGTAGCACCGCCTGTACCAGCGGCTCGCGATTTTGTTTGGCCAATGCATCGGACACGAACCGCGCTTTCGCCCGGTGTTCCTTGTTACTCTTCACCGCGCTCACCCAATTGCTCACGTAATCGCGATAGTAACCCACCGCGAGATGATTGCGCCGTTGCGTGAGCAACTGCGCCACGTCATTGCGAAATTGGCCGCCATCGGTTTGCCGCGAAAGCAAATCATAAATCAGCGTCTGTAAATTGTTGTTGTGCACGTGCGCCTCCTTCACCGCTTCCCGCGCGTGGGCCAGCGCCTTGGCGGCATCCTTGGCTCGCTCGTGATACAGGGTGCGCGACAGGGCATAACGCAAGGCCAACCCATCGTGCTCGCGACCGGCCAGTTGAGTCGGTTTCAATGCGGCGGTGAGTGCCTTATCCGCCGCGGCCACTTGTTTTTGAAATGCCTGCTCTTTGGCGCGCACTTCGGTTTGGGACTGCTGTAATTCCTGCGCGCGTTTTCGCACCAACGCAGTGGCGAGAGTCAACGCAGTTTGCGCCGCCTGCTTGGCCTTGGGATCCTTGATCTTGGCGAGGGCAGTGCGTTTGGCGGTCTCGTCGGCCTTGGCGGCAGCGAGATTTTTCTCGGCGGTCAATTGCACATTGGATGCAGTCCCTCGCGCCTGATTGGCAGTATCGACCATCCACTGCACATAATATGTGGCAATACTGTGCGTACTGGCCGCATGCGGCAACGCAGTGCCCACCGCGCGGGCGGCTTGTTGTGGATTACTCTCACGTGCGTAGGCGTGCCCGAGATAATATGTGGCCTCCCAGCGCGCGCGTTCCTTGGGAAATTTACCGGCAAAACCGCGCAGCTCGGTTTCAATTTGCTGCGCCTTCAGTCCAGCATTGTACATGTACGTAATTTGATCGGCCGCCATGCGCGGGCTGTCGCGCAGAGCGCGCGCCTTGCGGAGACTCGCATCGGCATTGGCCCATTGGCTTTGTGAAGCATAGCTGGCGGCCATGAGCCGGTGCAGTTCATGCTGCATCACCCGGCTGAGCGGCTGGCGTTTTTCGAACATTTTCGTTGCCACCTGAGTGGCCTCCGCCCAACGGCTGAGGTGGCGGTACTCATGCACCGCGCGGAAACCACTGCGCACGGTGTATGGACTGGCCGGCAGTTTTTCCATGAGGCTCTCGGCCAGTTGTGCGGATCGAATGCGCAACTGATGGTTCCCTTCCTGCCCGTATAACTCCGACGCGCGCTCGGCCGCTTTACGGTGGGCGGGCACCGGTTTGTGTTCCCACAATAACCGCAACGCATCGGCAGCCTCGGCCCGCTTGCGATTACGTTCCAGCGCATCGCTCAACCGCAAGGCCACATCCAGCGCCTCGGCGGAATCGGGATAGCGCGAAAGATACTGCCGACCGATGGTGATGAAATCTTCGCGGCGCGACATCACCTCCAGCCCGTCCAGCAACTTGAGCATTACCGCACGATGTTCCGGATGGCGGCTCTGCGCTTTGGCGAACCGTTCGCCCACCCGCACGAGGCCAAATACCCGGCCCTCTTTATAATAGAGCCCCACTAATTCCAGCATCACTTTGGCAGCGGCGGGCGAGGTGTCGAGCGACTTGTTAAGCTGCGACTCGAGCGCGGTGGCTTGCTGATCCACGGCACTGAGCTTGGGCGCCTCGGCGGCGGGCAACAGCAGGGGCAGGGCGAATACAAAAGCGAGGATGCGAATTTTCATTAAAGGGGTGTTGGAGATTTATTGAGATTAATTTCCGGCCTTGGTGAGGGCTTGCGAAATGCGTTTGGCTTCGGGTGCCAACGGGCTCCCGGGGAATTCATCAATGAGTTGATTAAACCGCTTGCTCGCCTCTGCCTTGCGGTTCATGCGAAACAGACAGCGGCCGTAGTTGAATAAAATTACATCAAGAAAATTGGCGTCCGGATGATCAGAGAGCACATTCTCAAACACATCCACCGCGCGCGCGTAATCTTTTTTCTGATAATAAAAACTGGCCATCTTGGCCACCGCATCCCCCACCCGGCCGCTTTCGGGAAATTGATCGAACACGGTCTTGTACGCCTGAAACGCACGCTCGTACATTTGTTCCGCATTGCCGCGGGCGGCCTTGGCCATCGCCTCGTAACATTCGCCAATGCCGTACTGGCCCTCACCGCGCAGCTGGCTTTTGGTGAGGCGCGTGAGGTTGGTATAGAGCGCAATCGCGCGGGCAAAGTCGCCGGATTTCTCCGCCACCCGCGCCTGTTGCAGGATGGCTTCATCGAGATAAATGCTTTCGGGAAACTCGCGCTGTAACCGCAGGCTCATGGCGGCGGCGAGATTGAGGCGGTCCATGGAAAAATAAATCCGCCAGAGTTGCATATACGTTTCCTCCAGCAAACCGCCGCCAATTTTACGCGCTTGGGTGACAACCTCCTCG
>CAUZWB010000107.1:0-6721 GCA_963583525.1 Verrucomicrobiia bacterium
GTATTCCATGACACCGACAGCGTCGCGCCTGAAAAAGCGATGGCCGACAACTACATCGAGTACGGGCGGCGGTTGGAGAAGTTGATCGCTGAGGTGCGGGGATAGACACGGATTATTAAAAATGAATCCGTGAAATCCGTGTCTCTAAAGTAGCGCCGCCGAGTCCCCATCCAAATACATCACGCACTGCGATTGCGTGCGTAAATGGGATGCCGGACAGTCGGTGCCGATGGGGCCTTGGAGCGCGTCTTTCACAGCTTGTGCCTTGCGGGTTTCGGGGCAGAGGCAAACCATTTTTTTCGCCTGACACAGCGCGGGCACCGTGAGCGTCAGCGCGTATTGCGGCACCGAATCGAAGGTCGGAAAATGCCCTTCGCCGTGTTGTTGTTTTCGGCAGCCGTCATCGAGCTGCACAATTTTCACAACTTCCGGATCATTGAGATCGGCCACCGGCGGGTCATTAAATGCGATGTGCCCGTTCTCGCCCACGCCGAGACAGCAAAGATCAATGGGCTGTGCGGCGAGCAAATCGGCGTAGCGATGGCATTCTTTGATGGGCTCGGGCGCGTCGCCGCAAATGTAATTGAACGCGGCGGGCCGCACCTTTTCCTCCACACGCTCTCGCATGTAACGGCGGAAGCTTGCGCTGTGATCGCCATCGAGGCCGAGATATTCGTCCATGTGAAACAGCGTTATCTTGCTCCAATCCACCTCGCCGATGGCCACGAGTTTTTCCAGAAACTGAATCTGCGAATTACCCGTGGCGAGAATTGCGGCGGCGCTTCCTTGCGTATCGATCACGTTACAAAGATATTCGTTCACCTCGGCGGCGGCGGCCGTGGCCATGGCATCTTCGCTGGCAAACACGTGCACATTGAGGGAGTCAATTTCGAAAGTTTGGGTGGGTTCTGTGCTCATAATTTGTGGAAAGGCAGAGCCTAACGCGCAGAGAAACTGGGTCAACGAGAAAGGAAAGGCATTGGCAGGTTTTTGACATTTGCGCGCGCATCTGATTCACTGCGCCGCCAATGAAAACGCTGCGCCACACCGATGCCGGCTATGCCCGCACACTCGACCGCCTTTGCGCGGCCTCGAGTTTGTTTGATGCCAAGATCGAGGCAAGCGCGCGCTCCATTGTGAATCGCGTGGCGGTCAAAGGCGATGCGGCGTTAATTGCGTTTGCCAAAAAATTCGACGGTGCCACGCTCACCGCCAAAACCTTGCGCGTAAGTGAGGCGGAATTGGCGTCGGCATCTAAATCCGTTACCGGCAAACTGCGGGCCGCCATTCGTTTGGCGCATCGCAACATCACGCAATTTCACAAACGCGGCCTGCGAAAAGGCTGGAGCGGACGCAACGCCCAAGGCGCGCGTGTCGGGGAAAAGTACGATTCGTTCGCGCGCGTGGGCGTTTACATTCCGGGCGGCACCGCGCCGCTGATGTCCACCGCGCTGATGACCGTGACGCTTGCGAAAGTGGCCGGCTGCAAAGAAATCGTCGTGTGCACGCCATGCGGAAAAAATGGCACGGTGAATTCCGGGCTCTTGCACGCGGCAACGTTGGCGGGAGCCACGGAGGTTTATCGTGTTGGCGGCGCACACGCCATTGCCTCCATGGCGCACGGCACGAAGACGATTGCGCCGGTGCAGAAAATTTTTGGTCCCGGCAATGCGTACGTGGTTGCAGCCAAACGATTGCTCGTGGGGCGCGTCTCCATTGATCTATTGCCTGGGCCGAGCGAAGTGCTGGTGCTGGCGGACGCGACTGCGAATCCGGCGTTTGCGGCGGCGGATATTTTGGCGCAGGCGGAACACGGTTCGGGGCACGAGCGGTGCTGGCTCGTCAGCACTTCAGCGAAGGTTATCGGCGCGGTCGAGAGAGCAATCACAAAACAATTGCCGAATTGCTCACGTCGCGATTATATCAAAATAGCGCTCAGAAAAAACGGATGGCTGATTCAAGTACAGTCGCGGGCAGAAGCCATTGCCCTTGCCAATCGACTGGCACCGGAACACTGCGAAGTGATGCTCAAAGATGCAGCGGCCGCCGCGGAACGAATCACCACTGCGGGCGCGTTGTTTCTCGGTAATTTTTCGCCCACGGTCACGGGCGATTACGTGGCCGGCCCGAGCCACACGCTGCCCACGGGTGGCGCAGGCGCATCGTTCCCCGGTCTCACGGTGGATATGTTCCAACGCCGCACGAGCGTGGTGCAATTTACCCCGGCAGCTCTGCAAAAATCCATGGCGGCTATTGAACAATTCGCCGCCGTGGAAGGGCTGGATGCTCACGGGCGCTCGGCATCGATTCGCTTGGATTGAAGCAGTTTTTTTGACACGGATTACACAGATTTTCACGGATTCATTTTTTGGAAAAAATCCGTGTTCACCCGTGTGATCTGGGCCTCTTTTTTATCGCCGCTTATACCGATTGGCTTCGCGGCGGTTGTGCGTCTTTACGAAGTGATTGCGGTCATTCATCACCCGCTCAATGTCCTTGATGAATTCTTCACAGCTTTGGGCCATCCCGCCGAGGGAGATGACGGTGTCGCGTTCGGCAAAATCATTGGTCACCGCGAGGGCCTCGCCGAAAGGCTTGAGCCGGTGGGCGGTGCGTTCGATGAGGTCATCGGCAGTTTTGCCTTTGGTGGAGTAAATAATTTCCAAGCCTTTGGGGGCGGTTGGCTTGGGAGTGCCGGCAGGGGCGCCGCTGCCGTCAAAGAAAACGGTGACGGGCGTATTTGTGCTGTCGGCGTATTGGGTGAGCTCGGCGATGAGGGCGTCGCGGGCGCGCGCAGTGTGGCGCGGCTCGCCGGGGGCAAGGTCGCGCCAGGCGTGCAGGAGGCTGTAGCCGTCCACCAGAATGCGCACAATGGCCATGGGCGGATTATAGTAAAGGTGAGAGGAGGTGACAAGGGGCGGCGAAACGGTTAAAGTCGGGGCATGCCGCTTTATGAATATGAGTTGTGTGAGGGAGACTGCAAGGTGTGCGGAGGGAGTTTTGAATTGCAGCGCCCGATCAAAACGCCGCCGCTCAAGGAGTGCCCAGTGTGTCATAAGGCAGTGCGAAAGGTGTTTAGCACGGTTTACATGCCGAAGCATATGAAGAAATTAAACGTTCGTGAGGCCACGAATAACGGGTTTACAGTGTTGAAAAAAACCAGTAAGGGCGAGTACGAGGTGCACAAGCCGGATCGGGGAATCTGATGCCGGCGCGCCTACAGGTCTTGTTTTCCGGCCGGGTGCAGGGGATTGGATTTCGCTACACGGTGAAGCAAACGGCGCTGGGCTTTGAGGTGACCGGCTGGGTGAAAAATTTGGATGACGGTCGGGTGGAGCTTTTGGTGGAAGGTGAGCGAGGCGAATTAGAGGCTTTTCAAACGGCGATTCCCGAGGCAGGATTGCGCCGCTTCATCCGCGAGACTCAATCGGATTGGAGCGAAGGCACGGGCGAATTTCGTGGATTCGAAATCGCCCGCTGATGTTTCCGCATGAAATACGCGATCATATCGGACATCCACGGAAACCTCGAGGCGCTGAACACAGTGCTGGAGGATGCGGAGAAGCGTGGCTGCGAAAGTTTTGTGTGCGGCGGCGATGTCGTCGGCTACAACGCCAACCCCAAGGAATGCATGGACATCGTGCGCGGGTTGAAGATGCCCTGTGTGATGGGCAACCACGATGAATACATCGGCCAGGATTGCGATCTCTCCGCCTTCAACCCAATCGCCGCCGAGGCGGTGCTGTGGACGCGCGATCAACTCAGCGCGGAAGACCGCCAGTGGCTGTGCGATTTGCGTTACGTGCGGTTGATCGATCATTTTTCCATCGTGCACGGCACCATGGACAGCCCGCGTTACTGGGGCTACGTGCAGGATGCCGGCGATGCGGCGGCGAGTTTCACTTATCAAAGCACCGTGCTTTGTTTCCATGGGCACACGCACGTGCCGTTGGTGTTTATTGATGACGGCATTGAAGTGGATGGCGGCACCTTTGAGCATCTCAAACTCGAAGTGGGCAAACGCTATTTCGTCAACGTTGGTAGCGTGGGTCAGCCGCGCGATGGCGATCCGCGCGCGTCGTATTGCGTGTACGATGCCAAAAATGAAACGGTGGAACTCATCCGCATCAACTACGACATCGAGACCACCCAGAAAAAAATCCTCGAAGCCGGCCTGCCCGAGCGATTGGCCGAGCGGCTCAAGTTCGGGAAATAACACCCGCCGCCCATTTGCGATTGGCGTGAAACTGCTCATCCTCAAACCCAGTTCCCTCGGTGATGTTATCCACGCGCTGCCTGTATTGCGGCTGATCAAGCGCCAACGTCCCAACTGGCAGGTGCATTGGTGGATTGCCCAGAGCCTCGCGCCGCTTTTGGAGAACGATCCTGACCTCGCCGCCGTGCATCCATTTCAACGACGCGGCTGGGGCACGCCCGCCGGATTGGCGCGCGGCGTGCAACAGCTCGGCCAACTTCACCGCGAGCGATTTGATGTGGTTTTGGATTTACAGGGGCTCGCCCGCAGCGCGGCGTTCAGCTGGGCCGCCCGCGCGGGGCTTACCATCGGTTTGCATCAACATCGCGAGGGCGCTGCTGCCGCGTACGATATTTCTGTGGAACGACCGAGCCCCAACGCCCACGCGGTCGATTGGTGCCGCGCCGTGCTTCCGCATTTGGGTTTGGAAAACAACGATGACTTCGAGTGGATGCCCCGCCGCGACTGTGCACTTCCCGAGGGCTGCAAAGGAAAGGAAGGGGGCCAGCGTTGGCTCGCACTTTGTCCCGGCGCGCGTTGGGAGAATAAACGTTGGCCGATGGAATCCTTTGAAACCCTCACGCGAAATTTATTGATGGAGCAGAGCGACCTTCGCGTGGTGGTGCTCGGCGGCAAAGAGGACGCCGCATTGGGCGCGCGCCTCGGCGCGATTGGCGCACGGTGCCTCGACAAAACCGGCCAAACCACTCTGCCCGAAATGGTCGAATGGATTCGCGCCAGCGAAGCGATGGTGACCAACGACACCGGCCCGATGCACGTGGCCGCCGCGTTGGGCAAACCGGTGGTGGCCCTCTTTGGTCCCACGGATCCGCGTCGCACGGGGCCCTATCATGCGCGCGGCAGTGTGCTTCAAGCCACCGACATGGACTGTGTGCCCTGCCTTTCGCGCAACTGCACGGCCACCCGCGAACGCGATTGTTTGCGCGGAATTGGGGCACCGGAAGTGTCCGCTGTGGTTCAGAAACTTTTGGCTCACGGTGAATAACTTGGGCCGAAGTCAACCTGTTTGGCCTTGAAAAACAGGCGCGTTTGCCACACAGTTTCAACATGTGGAGGGGGTACATATTTCTATTGGTGGGATGTTTTCTGTCCCAGAACGCGCACGCGCAATTATTGCAGGTGATGATGACCACCGATCGCAAAAATTTCCTGCCCAATCAGGCGGTCGTCGTCAAGCTGGCGATCCGCAATGTGTCAGGCCAAAAAGTGATGTTGGCGGACGGGGTAGATTGGATCAAATTTTCAGCGCATGATGGCCGGGGCATTCCCGTGCTTCGCAATGGCAATCCGCCGCGCGGCAAATCCATTTTGGTGGATAACGGGAAGAGCCATGTTTGGACGTTTCAAATGGCGCCGATTTTTGATTTCAGCAAGCCGGGCGTATTCACCATCCATGCGCGCATCAAAATACGGCAGTTTAACAATCACATTTTGGATGTGCGGCCGTTGAAATTTCAAGTGGTGGCCGGGGTGAAAATCGCCGAAATGCGGCGGGGCGTGGCGCCGCGACAAGTAGGTCAGCCGCCCGATCTGCGCACCTACATTCTGCGGAGTACCCGCGTGCACGGTCGCACTCATATTTTTCTGCGCGTAGAAGGCACGCGCGGCAATGAGATGCGCATATACAATGTGCTCGATCTCGGCCGGAAAGTACCTTTTGGAAAACCGCAAATGGAGATGGATCCCAAGGGCATCACGCACGTGTTCTTTCAGTTCTATGCCAAAAATTTCCGCTATTATCAGGTGGATCCCGAAGGGCAATTGCTGGTGCGCCAGTCTTACTTTTTTCGACAATATCCGCCTGCGTTGGTGCGGGATGATGATGGCCGAGTCGGGATCACCGGTGCGCGGCGTGAAATGATGGAAGACGATTTTCCTAAGATGCCCGATCGGAAGCGAAGCTCCATTGGCCGGAAACCTCCGCCGGAATTGTTATTGAAAAAGTGATTTCGAATCCGGAAAGCTGCCTTGAAATTGTTTGACCAGAGCCGTGGCGCGGGTAATGTCCCGCCGCTTTTCGGTGCCCACGGGGCTGCGTAAACTCACCCGCACCGCGCCGATGACAACTCCGTTCTTATCCCGTAGAGGGAGGGTCACGATGGCGACATCATTTTTTCGGCCGTGGAAATTTTTATTTTGATCCATCACCTTGGCGCAATCGGCGTGGGCGGGCCGACCGACTTCAGCGGGATTGAGGCTGCCGAGAATTTGTGGCGCTTTTTTGGGCGCGGGGCGGGCGATGAGTTGGAGTGACAACACGCGCGCATCTTTGCGGACCGCGCGGCGCAGCACGTTGCCGTGGCGTTTGGCCAGCATTTCGGCCGGGTTGAGAATTTCGAGATGGGCGAACTCCGCCTTCGTATCCGAGCGCACCCAAAACGCAAACTGACCCTTGCGGAAGTCGGGCGTTTTTTTCGGGTCGTAAGTGATGAACTGATTGCGACC
>CAUZWB010000108.1:0-6699 GCA_963583525.1 Verrucomicrobiia bacterium
GGAGGGCTCAATGCCTGCGGCAGACGTTACGCGCGCCAAACAACTGGTGGAAACCTTCGTGGCCAAGCGCGAGAAATAAACACGACGCACTCTCCTGCTAACAATGGAATTTTGGAACGTACACATCCTGCCACGCCTCACGGCGGTGGAAATTATTGAATGGTTTACCTTCGCGGTGAACATCCTCGTTTATATTTTCTCCAAAAAAATTGCCTCACACTACGGCACCATCCAAGACAAGGCGCGGATGAGTTCGCGCCTGCGTATTTTGCACGGGTTCAACCTCATCGTGTTCATCACCTTCATTCTCTCGGTGGCCATTCACAGCACGCGATTTCCCGCTGAGCAAATCAGCCAAACCTGCCTCACGCTGCTGTGTGCGTACCTCGTCACCCACCTTGCCGAGGTACTGCTGCTCAAAAGATACGGCAAGGCAACCGCCGTGATGGGGTTCACGCGCCGGGTGGAAACCTCGACCTCGCGCACACTGGAATTGCTGGCGTACTTTATCATTTTGGTGGGCTCGATGGTGGTGCTCGTTAATATTTGGGGGCTCAAAGATTCACTGCAAACCACCGGCGTACTCGGTTTCCTCGCGTTGCTGGTGTTCATCACCAAAGATTATTGGATGCGCGATTTCCTCAGCGGCATTTTGCTCATTAGCAGCGAACGCCTCGGGCGCGGCGATGTGATTGCCATCCCCGCCGAGAACGTACTGGGCATCGTGCTTGAAATTCGTGCGCGCCAAACCCATCTCCGCGACCTCGTGCACGGGCACGACATGATGCTCCCCAACGCCATCCTGCTCACCCACCGCGTGGATCTTTACAAGCAAAACCCCGGCGGGCCCTTCAAGGATTATGTGGATTTCAAAATCGCCTACGGCACGCCCGTGAAAACCGTGCACAACTTCCTCCAAGCCGTGCACCAACAAGCCGCCGTCGCTGGCGAGGGCATGGATATAAATCAGGACGCCCACATCGCCCTCAAAGAAAATGACGACCACGCCGCGCGCTGGCGGCTGGGATATGTGTTGAGCACCCCGGAAAAACTGCTGACCGTGCGCGATGCGGTAAACCTCGCGGCCTACGAACTACAGGGAAAATTCGGCCTCGATATCAGCACGCCCACCACTCACTTGGTGGAATCGCGCTCGGGCAATTCGGCCAGCACTTCGAGCAGTGTGGAGAGTACCAAGTCGCCAGATAAATCGTAGTCGCAGGTGGTCACCCACGCATCGTACGATTCGTTGCCGGTTGGATGCTTCTGGCCGTGGACCACGCGGGCGAGCACTTTTTCCTCGGTGATTGCCGGCTCGAATGGCTCGTCCGGAATCCAGCCTTTCAACCCGTGCACCACCCCCGGCCGCGGATCCACCATGTGCAGCGCACACGAATTGCTATAGGGCATCACATAGCTGTCGCACAGGCTGAAGCACGTCAGTGCCTCAGTGAACGAACGCCCCACGGCATCGATAATGCGCGCATCGGTTTGCAATATTTCATCCGCGCTCGCGCGCACATCGCCCATGCCATCCAAAATAAATGCCGCGTGCGGATACTCTTTCGTAACCGCCTCCACCAACCGGCTCAAGTGCGCCCCTTCGTCAACCCATTTGCGATTGTGCGCGCGCAGTGTAAGCCACACCACCGGCCAGCGATCACGCAGCTCCGCCCGCATCTGCGCAAGCTCCGCCGGATGCCGCCGTCGAAAACCTTCCTGTAAGGCCACCTGCATCGTTGCGGGCATGTGCGAGTTGCATCCCATTCGGCCCACCAGCAATCCCCGTTCCAGCACCGCATCAAAAAAAGTAACTGCCCAGGGTGCCTCGGATTCATCGAGGGTAATATCCTCGCGTAGCACCTCCGCAGGCAGTTGCTGCGACAGGTCGAGGATGTCAAACGGACCGGTCAGTATCCGCGTGGCCGATTCGTTTTCGTTGAAGAACTTCCACAGCATTGAGAATTCCTCGCGCAATTGATGGCCGACATTGGGGTGAAAGGATTGGGTGAGAATCAGCCGATGATTTTCCGCATCCGCGCAGTAGGCGGCTACCTCTGACTCGCGGCCGTGCATCAGTTCCTCCAACATGCGGCAGCTCATTGCCAGCCGTGCCGGTTCCCAGCCTTGCACCAGCACGGGGTGTGCATGATTCATAATGCTAACCACTTGTTTGCGCTTTGGAAAATAAAAACCCACCAACCGTGGTGGATGAAAACCGATAATTAAATAATGCTCCTCAGGATCATCGAAGCGATAGAACACGGGATTGAGCACCGTGTCGCCATGGGCGGGCAGCGAACAGCGGGTGGTGATGACGCGGCCGGTCTCGAGATGGAAGGATTGAAGATAGCCGCGCTGCAGAAGGTCAATCTGGAACCGGTACACCCCATGCCGCCAATCGGCGTGCGGTAGGTTCGGTTCCATGTCTTGAAAATGCGCCAGCGTGCGGCGCAAGCCATCGGGATAGGGGATGTCGGTGCGCCACGGGGTCTGATGAGCTTCGCCGAAGGAAACGCCGGGACAATCGGAAAAATCAAATGCCTCGAGAACGGCGATGTCTGTCACCGTATTACTCATCAACCGTTTGCAATGCTTGGGCAATGTCTTTGGCAAAGTAAGTGAGGATGAGGTCCGCGCCCGCGCGTTTGATGGCCAGAAGCGATTCGTCACGCGTGGCGGCGAGATCCAGCCAACCGCGCTCCGCGGCGGCATGAATTTGCGCGTACTCACCCGAAACCTGATACCCCGCCAGCGGTAAATCGGTGAACTGGCGCAACCGGCAGAGAATGTCGAGATACGGCCCGGCGGGTTTCACCATCAAAATATCCGCGCCCTCTTCAATATCCAGCGCGGCTTCCACCATACTTTCGCGCGGGTTGGCGGGGTTGAGTTGATAGGTGCGCTTGTCGAGATACGCCGCATCGGCTGCCGATTGGCTGCCCACCGCATCCCGGAAGGGCCCATAAAACGCCGAGGCGTATTTTGCAGAATACGCGAGGATGGAAACGCCCGTGTGCCCGGCGGCATCCAGCGCCGCGCGGATGGCTCCCACGCGGCCATCCATCATATCCGAAGGTGCCACCCAATCCACGCCGGCCTCCGCTTGGCACACGGCCATTTTGGCGAGGATGGCCACCGTGGCGTCGTTGTCCACGTCCGTGCCTTCGGCGTTGAGCACGCCATCGTGGCCGTGCGTGGTATAAGGATCCAGTGCCAAGTCGGTGATCACCAGTAAATCCGACAGAGCTTTTTTCAACTCACGAACCGCGCGCAGCACAAGGCAATCCGGATTAAGCGCCTCGGTGCCTTGATCGTCCTTCTGTTCCGCCGGCGTCACCGGAAACAACGCCACCGCCTTGATGCCCGCCTCGCTCGCTTCGCGGCATTCATCCACCAAACCCGCGATCGTATGCCGCAGCACGCCGGGCATCGAGGGCACCGGCTCGGCATCCCCCTCGCCGTCCTTCACAAAGAGCGGCCAAATCAAATCATCCACCGTCACGCGCGTCTCTTGCAACAGCGCACGAGTGGCGGCATCGCGCCGAAGACGGCGCGGGCGGCGGGGCAAATTTTGGTTGGCATCAGCCATGGTAAATTACATTGCGAGCACAAGCTCAACTCCTTTGGTGGCCGAGAGGCTACTCGTAAAACGCCTTAATTTCAAGGCGTTTTACTCGCGAAAACCTTGCGAAATCCACTAACTCGGGTTATCTTTTTCTTATGATCAAACCTCGACCGACCAAGCCCAAAGGCTTCACCCTCATCGAGATGCTCGTCGTCATTGCCATCATCGGCATCCTCGCCAGTATGCTGCTCCCCACCCTCGCCCGCGCCATGGCCAAGGCCAAGCGCATCCAATGCATGAGCAACCTCAGACAACAAGGCCAGGCTCTGATCATGTTCGCGCTCGATAACGATGACCGGTTACCGTGGCAGCTCACCCCCAGTGGACAAGCCAACCATTTCGGCGGAAATTTCTCGCCCGATCCCGGTTCAGTTTATGGAACCCGCGACCTTAAACGCGATGTGGTCACCGCAAAAATTTTATGGTCCCCCTGCGATGCCACCCGCGAAGCCGCCAACGAACAAGCGGTCATGGATTGGAAAGGCTACAACACCCGTGATGGCCGGCCCGTCCCCAACAACGCAATCAGTTACGTCTTTATTCAAGGTGGTGACATTGGTCGCCCGACCACAGTACTGGCCGCCACACGCAATCTTTCCTCGCCGGACCTCGTCACCGCCCACTGGGCCGGGAGTGATGAAGAGGATGAGCAAGGCAACCCACCGCCCACCGCCATGACCAGCCTCTTCGCCGGGCAAGGCCAGATGGTCATGGCCGATGGCAGCGCCAAACTGTGCAACGACGGCGACCTCAGCAGCGCCGGCATGGTGGTCAAGCCGCACATTGAATCCGTCGGCGGGGTCACCCTCGGCAAAGCCAGCACCCGCGTGCTGCACGGCTATGGCAAGACCGACCAAACTGAAAAGGTCCTGAGCGGCCTGACCGCTTCACTCGCCCGCGCCAAGGAAGAAAACAAAAATGTATTCCTGCTATTCACCGGCTCAGATTGGTGCCCCCCTTGCATGGCATTGGAAAAAACTGTGCTGAAGCATCGCCTATGGACGGCCTTCGCTTCAGAAGGGTTGGTGATTCATATTTGTGATTTCCCAATCAACCGCGGCGTAAACCCCGACACGGAACGGGAAAATGACCAACTCAAAGCCAGCTTCGGCGTTCGAAATTTCCCCACCCAAATCATCCTCAACGGCGAATCCGGCAAAGAAATGCGCCGCCGCACCGGCTACACCCGCGGCCCCGTCACCCCCTACGTAGCCTGGGCCAGAGGCCAGTAGTCGACTGAGCATGGATACCGAATCCATTCGTAACCGGCTCATTGCCTTTGGTCTGTTGGTCGTTCTGGCCGTGGGTTTTACAGCGCGGCATTGGTTTACCCCCGATGAGACAACCCTCACTTTCGCCACCGGCCAACGCGGCGGACTATACCACGAGTTGGGCCAAGCCATTGCCGACGAGGTGCAACAGGCCCACCCGCACCTTCGCATTCAACTGGTGGAAACCACCGGCAGCCTCGACAACGCTGACCGATTGCACAAACAAACCGCCCACCTCGCCCTCCTGCAAAACGACACGCAAGGCGGCGCGCACGTACGCAGCCTCACCGCCATTCATCCCGAGCTGCTGCACTTCCTGTGCCACCGCGAAGCAGGTATTTATTCCCTTCGCGATCTCGCCGGCAAAACTGTTGCCCTCGGCCCCAAAGGCAGTGGCTCGGAAAAATTCACGCGCGAGTTTCTTCGCTTTGCCGGTTTTAGCGAAAGCCAACTCACACTGGTAAACCTCCCACTCAAAGAAGCTACCGCCCAACTCATTGCTGGCAACGTGCACGCACTCCTCTTCCTCTCCGGCATTGGCAATGAAGTCTGCCAACGCGCCCTCCAATCCGGCCAAGTGCGCCTCACCCCACTGATCCCGCTCACTCCCTCCACATCAATTCCCCCGAGCAATCTAGGCGATGCAAACAACGAAGCGCATATCTTGGCCGAGGGATTTCGCGTTCATTATCCGTATGCGTCTCCACATATCATTCCGTTACTGGCCTATCGCGGTCAACCGACTCAGCCCATCGGCACCGTGGGGGTGAAAGCCGTACTCGCGTGCCACCCGAATTTGCCCGATGAAATCGCCGAACTCATCACTCGCACACTCTATGAGTATCGCGCCGCCTTATTTCAAAAACATTCCGCCTTCAGCAGCCTTGATGAACAAACCTCCACCACACATCTGCAATTTCCACTGCATTCAGGTGCGGAATATTATTTCCAGCGTACCGATCCCGGTTTTTTTGAAAAATACGTTGAGGTCATGGGCTTCATCCTCACTCTGATGTTGATCCTGTGGAGTGTGATTGTCTGGGCCCAACGATGGTTTCTGCAACGGCGAAAGAATCGCATCGACACCTATTATGAGGAGATTGACGAAGTCATCAACCATCTACACAACGGCACGAATTTGGAGGAGATTAACGAACTTGAAGCTCAACTATTAAAAATCCGCCAGCGCGCCTCGGCCGAGTTGGTGAAAGAAAAACTCGCTGCTGATGAGTCGTACATCATTTACCAAAACATGCTCAATGGCTGCGAATCGATGCTAGTGCGCATGCGCGAAAAAATTCAGGCGCCCCCCGAAAAGGACGCCTGAGCGAAATCATTTTTCACCGGACTCAGTCCAGCCGCTTGATCCGAACATTGCGAAACGCCACCGCCGCGCCATGGCCGGCGAAGCCGAAGTGGCCTTCCTTGCGCATGCGACCTTTGTATTTGGCTAGGGGCGCCATGGTCTTTTCCGCTTTGCTCAAATCGCAGTCGAGAATGGTTTCGCCATTGAGCACCACTTTGATCGTGGACCCTTTCACGGTGACTTCCTGCACATTCCATTCACCTGGCTTTTTTAGGAATCCGCGCTTGGCGGGGAACATCCCGTAAGCCGACCCGTGATATTGCGCCGGATGCAGCTTGGCGTATTTCGGCGAGGTGTTGTCAAGAATCTGCAATTCGCACATCCCCACGTAAGCCGTGTCGCCCTTGCCGGGATAACGAATGGCCAGGCCGTTGTTCCCGCCTTTCGGCAACAGGAACTCAAACCGTACCACGAAATCGCCGTACACTTCCTTC
>CAUZWB010000109.1:0-6669 GCA_963583525.1 Verrucomicrobiia bacterium
GTTGGCGGAGTGATTTCATTCAGCGTCCTCGCGAGGATTTTGACTGAAGTTTCTCTTGGCCAACGGCCAAACATAAACGCAAAGAAAGAAAATGACTGAACATCAAGTAACCGCCAAATTTGGCGATAAAGAAATCACGATCGGCAGTGGCCACATCACCAAACAGGCTGATGGCACCGTGACCGTGCAAATGGGCGAGACGATTGTCATGACGGCTGTCGTCGCCGCCACCAAGGGCCGTGACGGCCAGGACTGGTTCCCACTTCAAGTGGATTACCGCGAACGCGCCTCGGCGTGTGGCCAAATCCCCGGCAACTATTTCCGCCGCGAAGGCCGCCCGAGCGACAAGGAGATTCTCACTTGCCGCCTTACCGATCGCCCCATCCGCCCGCTCTTCAATAAGGGTTGGTTCAACGAGTGCCAAGTATACGGCTTGTTGCTCAGTGCCGATGGCGAGAATGAGCCGGATGTGATGAGCATCCTCGGCGCGTCCGCCGCGTTGATGGTGAGCGACATCCCGTGGGCCGGCCCTTTGGGCGCGGTGCGCGTGGCGCGCATTGACGGCAAGTTTGTCGCTAACCCGACCAACGACGAAATGGCTGAGAGCAATCTCGACTTGCTTTATGTTGGTAACGAAACCGACGTGGTAATGTACGAAGGCTCGGCTGATCAAATCACCGAGGCCGACTTCATCGAGGCTCTCAAGTTTGGCCAGGAATGTTGTGTCCCGCAAATCGAAGCTCAGAAAGAGCTCGTGAAATTGTGTGGCAAAGAAAAGCGCGACATCAGCGATCAACTTTTCGTGGTGCCGCCCGCTATCTTTGAGAAGGCCGAGGAACTCGGCGGCGGCGATCGCATCGTGGAAGCGCTGCTCACCGTGGCTAAGCTTGAGCGCGAACGCAAAGTCAGCGCTATCAAAGATGAAGTGGCCGGCAAGCTCCGCGAGGAATTCGGCGAAGACAAAGTTACCGGCCCCGTGGTGGAGCAAGCGTTTTACCACATCCAAAAGACCGCCCTGCGCGGCTTGATTTTGGAGAAGGGCAAGCGCCTTGACGGTCGTTCGCTCGACACGCTGCGCGAGGTCCAGTGCGAAATCGGCGTGTTGCCCCGCACTCACGGCTCGGCGCTGTTCACCCGCGGCGAAACACAGGCGCTTGTGACCACCACCCTCGGCACCACTGACGACGCCCAGCGCTTCGACAGCTACACCGGCGGCCCAGATCGCAAGCAGTTCATTCTGCATTACAACTTCCCCAACTATTCAGTTGGTGAAACCGGCCGCATCATGGGCCCCGGCCGCCGCGAGGTGGGCCACGGCGCGCTCGCCGAGCGTTCGCTGCTCCCGATGCTGCCGATGGATGACAACTATCCTTACGCCGTGCGGCTGATCGCTGAGATTCTTGAATCCAACGGTTCAAGCTCGATGGCCAGTGTTTGTGGCGGCAGCTTGGCATTGATGAACGCGGGCGTGGCACTCAAGGGCGCGTGCGCCGGCATTAGCATCGGTATCTGCACCAAGCTCGACGAGAACGACAAGATCGAAGAGTACCGCATCCTTACTGACATCATGGGTTGGGAAGATGCGTTCTGCGATATGGATTGCAAAATCGCCGGCTCCAAGGAAGGCATCACCGGTTTCCAGTTGGATCTCAAGCTCAAGGGTTTGCCGATGAACATCATGGTAGAGGCCATCGAGGCCGCGCGCGTGGCGCGTCATGCGATCATCGACACGATGAACGAAACCATCAGTGAGCCGGGCGAGATGAGCCCTTACGCTCCGCGCATCACGCAGCTGAAGGTGGACCCCGACAAGATCGGAATGATCATCGGCCCGGGCGGAAAGAACATCAAACGCATCGTCGAAGAGTCCGGTTGCGAAATCAACATCGAGGACGACGGCACGGTCAATGTGTATTCACTCAACCCCGAAGGCATGAAGGTTGCCATCGAGGAAATCGAAGGCATGACCGCCGAAGCTGAGATTGGCAAAATCTATCACGGCACCGTGGTCACGATTAAAGACTTCGGCTGCTTCGTGGAATTCATGCCGGGCAAAGACGGCCTCTGTCACATCAGCGAGCTGGCCAACACCCGCGTCAATCGCACCGAGGACGTCGTCAAAGAAGGCGATCGCATTCACGTCAAGTGTCTCGGCGTGGACGAGCGCGGCAAGGTGAAGCTTTCCCGCAAAGCGGCGATGGCCGAAATGAACGGCGAAGTCGACGAATCCGGCGGCGAATCATCCGGCCCCGCGCGCGAGAAGCGTGAGGTCAGCGATGAAGAGCCAGAAGAAGGCAAGCTCTACCAAGGCACCGTGGTCACGATTAAGGACTTCGGCTGCTTCGTGGAATTCCTGCCCGGACGCGACGGCCTCGTGCATGTCAGCGAACTGGCGCAATCCCGCGTCAAAAACGTTGAGGACATCGTCCAGATGGGTGACAAAATCTGGGTGAAATGCCTCGGCGTAGACGAGCGCGGCAAAGTTCGTCTCTCTCGCAAAGCTGCCATCGCGGACCGCGAGGCAGAAGAGAGCGGCGACCCCGTCGAAGCGTAGCTCCGGCAATAGTCTTGAAAAACGGTTGGCTTTTGGGTTAAAACCCCACGTGCTCAACCAACAAACACTGGCAAGCCAAGCCGCCTATAGCGGCATTGGCTTGCACAGCGGCAGCAAGGTCAACATGACCTTCCTGCCCGCTCCGCCTAATCACGGCATTCGATTCCGGCGCGTCGATCTCGACGGTCAGCCGGAAATCGAAGCCGTGGTGGAGAATGTCTCCGACACCAACCGCTCCACCACGCTCTCCAAGGGCAACGTCAAACTCCACACCGTCGAGCACGTGCTCGCCGCCTTCGCCGGTGCCGGTATCGACAACGCCCTCGTTGAGCTTGACGCCAACGAGCCCCCTATCGCCGACGGCAGCTCGCTCGAGTATTGCCGCATGATTGAGGAAGCCGGCATCGCCGCGCAGGATGAGCCGCGCGAAACTTACTCCCTCGAGGCTCCCATCGATTTGCAGAGCGGTGAAACGCAAATGACTGCTTTCCCGCACGACCGCTTAAAAATCACCTGCACCAGCGCCGGCGACAACGGCCGGTTCACCCAGCTCTTCAGCGTCGAGCTCAACCCCGACACTTGGCGCGTCGAAATTTCCCGCGCCCGCACTTTTTGCTACTACGAGGAAATTGAGCAACTTTACAAAAATGGTCTCATTAAAGGCGGCAGTTTGGAAAACGCCGTAGTCATTCGCGAGGACGCCGTGCTCACCAACGAGCCGCTGCGCTATCCCGATGAATTTGTCCGGCACAAAATCCTCGATATTATCGGCGACCTCTCACTCATCGGCCGCCCCATCGGCGCGCACATTGTTGCCGTGCTCCCCAGCCACGCTGCCAATTGCGAAATGGCCCGACGCATCGTCGCTCAAATCCGCAAGCCCGCTCAAGCCGCCCAAACGTTTGCCCCGCCCGCCGCCAACGACCAACTGGCCAAAGTCGCCGTGGAAGAAAAGGCCACCGAAAGCATCGTGCAAGACGGCGCGCAGCTCGACGTGAACCAAATCATGAAAGTGCTGCCGCATCGCTATCCATTCTTGATGGTTGACCGCGTCATTAGTATCGACGGCAACCACATCATCGCGCAGAAAAATGTCAGCATTAACGAGCCGTATTTTCAGGGCCATTTCCCGAACCACCCCATCATGCCCGGCGTGCTCCAGCTCGAGGCCATGGCGCAAGTCGCCGGCATTTTGATGCTCAAGAAAGCCGAGAACTATGGTAAGCTCGCCTACTTTATGGCCGCTGAAAATGTCAAGTGGCGCAAACCCGTTCTCCCCGGTGATACCCTTACCATTGATGTCGAGCTCACCAAATCCCGAGGCAAGATCGGCAAAGCCATCGGCAAATGCCTTGTCAATGGCGAGCAAGTCAGCGGCGCGATCATCACCTTTATGCTCATCGACAACGACGAGTCCTGAGCACAATGAGCCAAATCCACTCTACCGCCGTCATCGAGCCCGGCGCGCAAATTGCCGAAGGCTGCCACATTGGCCCTTACTGCGTCATCAGCGCAAACGTCACGCTCGGCCAAGGTTGCACCCTCCATTCCCACATCGTCATCGACGGCCACACCGAGCTCGGTGAAGCCAACACTCTTTACCCCTTCGCCAGCATCGGCCTCCAATCGCAGGATCTTAAACATTCCGGCGGCACCACCCACACCCGTATTGGCGGCCACAATACCTTCCGCGAATACGTCACCATCCACAGCGCCACCGACGAAGGCGACGCCACCGTCATCGGCTCGCATAACAATCTCCTCGCCTACACCCACGTCGCGCACGATTGCCAGCTCGGCAATCACATCGTGATGTCCAACGTCGCCACCCTCGCCGGACACGTCACCGTGGAGGATCGCGCCATCATCGGCGGCCTCGCCGCCGTGCATCAATTTTGCCGCATCGGCACCATGTCCATCATCGGCGGCTGCAGCAAAGTCGTCCAAGACATCCCCCCTTATATGATGGCCGACGGCAACCCCGCCACCACCCGCGCCCTAAACAAAGAAGGCCTCAAGCGCAACGAAGTCAGCGCCGAATCCCAAGCCGCACTAAAACAAGCCCACCGAATCATCTTCCGAGGCGACCTCACCCTCGCCAACTCAATCGAAAAAGCCATTGAAGAAGTGGAAACCTCCCGCGAAGTTGAACACCTGCTAAACTTCCTCCAATCCAGCCAACGCGGCATCGCAAGGTAATTATTGAACCGCCAAGGCGCAAAGACGCCAAGGAAACCAATATTCAGAAATCTTGGCGTCTTTGCGCCTTGGCGGTTCAGATTTCTACCAAACGTTTTTCCCGCCCAACAAACCGGCAACATTCATCGTAACCCGCTTCATTCGCAAGCTTCATCGCGTCTTCCAAATTCATCCCTACTTCGTGTGGGGCGTGGGCGTCAGCACCGAAGGTGATTTGGATGTCAGCCGCGCGGGCGAGTTTCAGGAAATCCAAGCTCGGATAAATCTCAGCGCAATCTTTTCGGAGGCCGGCGGTGTTTAGCTCGATGCAGGTGTCAGTGGTTTTGCAGGCGGCGAGGAATTCCTGAAATAAATCCGTGCAATCGCGCGTGGGGCGGTGGCCGAATTTCTTCGGCAGATCGGGGTGGCCGATGATTTGGAACAAGCCCGATGCAGCGGCTGCCGTGAGGCGCTCAAAATATTCTGCCCACACATCGTCCACTGCGCGGTTGCCCCACTCGGCGATGTATTTCGGATTATCAAAATCCCATTTACCGGAGACGTAATGGACGGAGCCAATAAAATAATCCCAATCGTAGCGGCCGGCCATTTCCTTAATCCACGCCTCGTGGCCCGGGATGAAGTCGACCTCCAGTCCCAACCGAATGGGCAGGGTGGGGTGGGTCTCGCGGGCGAGTTGCACTTTGGCGACGTACTCATCCAATTCACCGGCGAGCATCCGCCAGTCGTCCTGGTCATCGTGTTCCACGGGCGAGTGATCGCTAAAGCCAATCTCCGGCAGCCCCAGCTCCAGCGCGCGCGCGGCGTATTCGATGGGCTCCCCCTTCGCGTGGCGGCACAACGGCGTATGCATATGATAATCAGCCGGCAACAACATACGCCGGAGCATAAGGGCGTCGTGCGTGTTCGCCGAGAAATTATCACTGAAATCATGAGAGGGCGAAGCTCCTGCTGACCCGTGGTGCGCGGAACGCGCGCCTACGTTTAGGGCGACTGCGTCACTCTTCGGCTCAGCAGGAGCTTGGCCCTACCGTGAGCGCCTCAACTCCAATCAACCATTGACACCATTCCTGCCGACCTCCATTCTCCCACGGCAAATAGCAAAGTTATTTGCCCCGCTCGACGGGGCTTTTTGTTTTATGGCTAATACAATTCTGATCGGCGCCCAATGGGGCGATGAAGGCAAAGGCAAAATCATCGATGTGCTCACCGAGCGCGCGGATTTGGTGGTGCGCAGTCAAGGCGGCGCAAACGCCGGCCACACGGTTCGTGTGGGTAAAAAACAGTACGTGCTGCACCTGATCCCTTCGGGAATCCTGCGCCCGCGCAAGCGTTGCATCATCGGCAACGGCGTGGTGATTGATCCCGTGTCGCTCGTGCGTGAGTTGGATGGTTTGAAGCGGCACAAGGTGAACGTGAAGGGCCGCCTGTTCATCAGCGACAAAGCGCACATCGTGATGCCATACCATCGCGCCATCGAGGCGTGCGCGGAAAACCTGAAGGGCAAAAATAAAATCGGTACCACGCTACGCGGCATCGGCCCGGCGTATGGCGACAAGATTTCCCGCACCGGCCTGCGCTTGGCGGATTTAGTGGACGCTAAGAAATTTGAGGCACGCCTGCGCGATCGTTTGCGCGATGCCAATCGCATCATCCGCGCGCTGGGCGGGAAGGGGTTGTCGTTCAAAAAAATCCACGACGACTACCGGAAGGCCGCGCGTCGGCTGGCGCCTTTCGTGGCGAACACCACGCGGATGGTGCACGATGCGCTGGACGGCAAAAAGGAAATCCTGTTTGAAGGCGCGCAAGGCACGTATCTCGATATCGACCAAGGCACGTACCCGTTTGTGACTTCCTCCAACACCACTTCCGGCGGCGCCTGCACGGGCTCCGGGTTGCCGCCCAATCGCGTCGAC
>CAUZWB010000110.1:0-6663 GCA_963583525.1 Verrucomicrobiia bacterium
AAGGATGCGCTTCGCCTTGGCCTCGAGCTGCGGGCCGCCCATTTCGTTGTACAGATCGTACTCGTCTGGCTCCACGTGTTCGCCGCGCTGAATCTTCCCGCGAGCGGACAGAAATTCCGGCGAGAACGACAGCGCCAATTCCAGCACCGTGCCATCCCCCACCGGCAAACTTTCCTGCGGCAGAAAGCCGAGATCAAGATTGCGCAGGCGTTCCACCTTGCCTTTATCGACCGATTCCTCGCCGAGAATGAGATTAAAAAGCGTGGACTTCCCCGCGCCATTGGGCCCCACGAGGCCCAGGCGATCGCCACGATTCAGCTGCAACGAAGCCTCGCTAAACAGCGTGCGCCCGCCAAATGATTTTTCCACTCCCGCCAACGTCAACATAAAGCCGCGCAAGATGCGCAAAGATAGCCTTCACCGCAAGGTAAAGTTGAAGGAAACAGATTGCCGCGCCGGTTATTTCCGAGGCACCACCGGCACGTGGGCCTCTTTCATTAGGGCGGACATTTTGGCGGCGCGGTCGGGTTTGGATTTGGCGAGGTCGTTTTTTTCGTAGGGATCGGTGGCGAGGTTGAAGAGTTCGAGCGGTTTGCCCACGGGACGATAGGCTTTCCAGTTGCCGGTGCGAAGGGCTTGGGAGCGGATCTTGCTCGCGCCGGTGCAGAATTCAAAATACAGATAATCGTGCTTGGCCTGTTTCTTCGATGCACCGCGGAGGGTGGGTAGAAAGGAAATGCCGTCGCTTTGTTTGGGCACCGGTTGGCCGGTGAGTTCGCACATCGTGGGCAGCATATCCTGAAAGGCGCTGAGGTGGGCGGTGGTTTTGCCGGGAGCAATGACGCCGGGCCAGCGGGCGAGCATCGGGGTGCGGATGCCGCCCTCGTGCATATCGCGTTTGTAGCCGCGCAAGCTGCCGGTGGAATTCCAAAACGCCGGATCGTGCCCGCCTTCCTTGTGCGCCCCGTTGTCGCTGGCGAACATCACGAGCGTATTGTCGTCGATGCCCAGTTCCGCAAGCAACGCGAGCACCGCGCCCACTTCGTTATCGAGATGCTCCATCATCGCGGCAAACCCAGCGATGGGGTTCACCACATTCGGGCACGGCTCGCCGCCGGCGCCGTACCGGCCGATTTTTTTGTCAAACTGCGGAAACACTTTACGCCATTTGGCGTGCAACTCCGCCGGCGCGTGCATTGCCGCGTGCGGGATGGCGGTGGGGATGTAACAAAAAAATGGCTCCTTCGCCGCCGCACTGCGCCGGATGAAATCGCGCGCGTGCTCCATCAGCGGCCCGTGAATGTACGTGCCTTTTTTCAGCGGAACCTCCTTGCCATTATGCACCGCGGTGGTGGGGTAATACGTGTGGGCAACCACCTGACTTTTCCAGCCGTAATATTCATCAAACCCGTGGCTCAATGGATTGCTCGCTCCGGGCAAGTGCGTGTGGCCGAGGCCCCACTTGCCAAACGCGCCCGTGCGATAACCCGCCGCCTTGAACACCTCCGGCAGCACCGTCATCTTTGCATCGAGTGCCGCTTCGTTTTCGTTGCCCAGATTGCCGCGCACAAAACAATGGCCCGAGTGCTGCCCCGTCATCAACACCGCGCGGCTCGGCGTGCAAACGGTGTTGCCCGAATAATGCACCGTAAACTTCATGCCCTCCTTCGCGAGCCGATCGATGTGCGGTGTCTTAAATTTTTTCTGCCCGTAACACGACAAATCACCGTAGCCCAAATCGTCGGCAAGAATGTAAATGACATTGGGTTTCCCCGCCGCATGAACCACGGGCGTGACGAATTGAGAAATCAGAACGAGCGCAGCAAATAAAGGTTTCATCGCGCCAACCCTAAACCGCGCCCCCAGCCGATACAAGCGCGCCATCGCAGCCTATGGAGTGCGCCGACAGAGCGAAGCGGCGACGGCGCTTTCACGCGGGCCAAAGCGGTGTCGCCGCTTCGCTCTGCCACCGCGCTCCAAATTTATTTCACCGGCTGATCCCACAACCGGTACGGATCATGCAGCCGATTCATTTCCTTGAGCAACAGCGCTTCCATTTCATTGCGCTGGGCGGCGAATTTTGGATTGTCGGCGAGGTTGAATTGCTCCGGGTGCGGATCGGAAAATTTTCGCAGGGCGTGGTGTTCGGCGAGGTATTCGTGCGGATTGATTTTTAGATTGAAGAGCTGCGTCTTGCGCACTTTGCCATCCATCACGTCGCACTTGATGAGCTTCCAATCGCCGCGGCGCACACTGCGCATGCCCGGCTTGGTGCCGCCGCAGTAGACGCCAAAGAGCGTGTCGCGGATCGTCTTCTTTTGGCCCATGAGGACGGGCTTGAAGCTGCAGCCCTCGTTGGTGGCGGGCGCATCTATGCCAGCGAGGTCACACAGGGTGGCGAGCGTGTCGAGCAGGTAGACATTGCCCGTGACGCGACTGCCGGGCTTGATGCCGGGACCTTTCACAAAGAGCGGCACGCGCCAGGTGTGTTCATAGAGATTCTGTTTGCCCTGCAGGCCATGTCGGCCGATGGCCATGCCGTGGTCGGAAGTGTAGAAAATGTAGGTGTTGTCGAGTTCGCCCATGGCCTCAAGTTTTTTCAGGACACGGCCGACTTGGATGTCAATGTTCTCGCCACAGGCAAAATTCCTTCCAATCTCGTTGCGAATGGTGCGCTCGTCGCGGCGTTCCCACACACCGGACACTTTCACCTCATCACGAAGACCGGGGTGACCGTGGTGGAACGGATGCTTGGGCAGCCAGTTGACCGGCAATTTCGGTGCCTTTGAATTGGTCGGGGGCAGCGTCTTTGAATTCGTGTGATTTACCGCGCCATATTTTTTCAACAACTCCGGCGTGCCATCGCGCGTGTCGTGCGGATGTGAGAATCCGAAATAGATCAGGAAGGGATCGGTGTCCTTAGCCTGTTGCCGGTCGTTAAGGTAATCGAGTACCTGATCGGCATGCCAGGCACTACCTTTTTCATCCGTGCCACCGCGCCGGGTGGCATCATGTCGCACCTTGAAGAGTTTATTGGCGGCGTCATAGCTGTTGCCATTCTTACAGGTGCGCATGGTGTCGTACCCGACGCGATTGAAGACGGCGGGGATTGTGTTTTCATGAAGGGGAACACCGTCCGGGGCCGCCGCCTTCTTTCGCTTGCCATCCTTTTTCTTTTTTTTTTGCCCGTGCCCTGCAAGTGCCACACGGTGCGGCCACTCATAATCATCCGCCGCGAAGGCGAGCAAACCGCCCCGGACATCGAGCCCATGTGATAGGCTGCGTCAAAGACCATCCCCTGCGCCGCCAGCTTATCCAAAACCGGAGAGTCCAATGCTGAGGCCGGATTGTATGTCTTGAAATCAAACGGCGACTGGTCATCAGCAATGATGAAAAGAATGTTCGGCCGTTTTTTTGCCTCGGCCTGTGCCATCAACGGCAACAAACCAGCCAGTAGAATTAGAAATAATTTTTTCATGGATTTTTATTCGGCTTCCTTGGCTTCTTCTTGTTGGTTCTTTCCCTGATGATCGGTGTTGGCAAATCATCGTCGGGTTGGTTCCACAGGCGGTACGGGTCATCGTGACGACGCATCTCGGCCAGCAGCAGGACCTCCATTTGCCTGAGCTTCGCGGCGTACTTCGGGTTGCCAGCCAGATTCACTTGGTTTGAGGTCGGCTTGAAACCGGTCAACGCTATCACTTTGTGATCATGATGTTCCTTGATGAACTCGTGGGGATTTTCCTTCAGATTGAAAAGTTGGGTGTGCCGGATACCTGTTTTATCCACTTGATACTTCGTCAATTTCCAGTCGCCCTGCTTGACACAACGCGTCCCCGGCCGGCCACCGCCGCAGTACACCCCGAACAAGACATCGCGCACCGCATCCTTTTTTCCCTCAAGCACAGACTTGAAACTGATGCCCTCAGAGGTGGCAGGAGCCTTTATGCCGGCCAGATCGCAAAACGTGCCCAAGACATCGAGCAGATAAATGTTCCCTTGTGCCCGCGATCCAGCCTTGATGCCCGGGCCCTTCACGATAAACGGAATACGCCAGGTATGATCATACATGTTCTGCTTGCCCTGCAGACCGTGGCGGCCAATGGCCATGCCATGGTCAGCGGTGTAGATGATGTAAGTGTTTTCAATTTCGCCCATCGCCTCGAGCTTCTTGAGAACCCGGCCGATTTGGATATCAATATTTTCACTGCAGGCAAACTGCCGGCCGATCTCGTTGCGGATGGTGCGTTCATCACGCCGATCCCACACTCCTTTCACCCCCACTTCATCGCGCACGGTGGTATGACCGTGGTCGAAGGGATGTTTCGGCAGATAATTAACAGGAAGCGCCGGTTGCTTGGAGTTGGCAGGAGGAATGGTCGCCTTGTCCGCATGATTAATGGCCCCGTACTTGGCGAGTAACTCGGGTTTGCCATCGCGCGTGTCATGCGGATGGGAAAACCCGAAATAGATCAGGAACGGATCAGTGTCCTTTGTAGACTCGCGCTCGTTCAGATAATCCAGAACCTGTTCCGCGTGCCAGGCGCTGCCCTTCTCATCCGTGCCACCTCGCCGGGTGCTGTCATGCCTCACCTTGAAAAGCTTGTTGGCGTCCGCATAGCTGTTGCCATTCTTGCAGGTGCGCATGGTGTCGTAGCCTGCCCGGTTGAAAACCGCCGGCATGGTGTGCTTGGCCAGATCGGGCGGAACCATCTTTGGATTGTTCACATGCGGGTTCATGATCCGGCCGGGCTTGTCTGGAATATGCCAAACCGTGCGCCCGCTCATAATCATGTGCCGCGAAGCCGTGCATACGCCCCCAACCCATGAACCCATCTGGTAGGCTCCATCAATCACCATGCCTTCAGCCGCCAGTTTTTCCACCACCGGGGCATCCAACGCACTGCGCTGATTGTAAAACTTAAAATCAAAAGGCGACTGGTCATCAGCAATAATAAATAAAATATTGGGCCGTTTGCCAGCTGCCTGGCTGGTTTCAGATGCGCCTACCGAAACCAGCAAGGTTAGAATGAATGTTGTAATTGTCTTCATGTTTTAATTCTTTTTGGGTAGAGATTTCTTGTCTTCCTTATTCTTTTTGTTTTGTTTCTTTGCTGCGGATTTTCCGAATGGAAGTTCAAATTCATTTTTCTGCGCCGAGCCGGGCGTGCTACGTCCCCGATCAAAATAACTTTGCATCAATTTCTCCAATCGCCCCGCCACCTCTGCATTGGCATTAGCAACATCCATAGTTTCACTGATGTCTTCTTTCAGGTTATAGAGTTCACGATTGCCATTACGAAAGGTGATATATTTCCAAGACCCTTGTCGAATCGCCAAACCCGCCGGTGCCTGATTGATAATCGCCTCGCGCAGAGGAGTATCCGTTTTACCCATCAGGGCCGGCAGAATACTGACACTATCTTCAGCCGCATTCGCCGGCAAATCCGCCCCAAGGATATCGGCGCACGTGGCAAAAAGATCGTTCAGGCAAATGACATTGTGGTTAATGGAGCCCGCTCTAATTTTACCCGGCCAACGGGCCACAAAAGGTTCGCGGTGGCCGCCTTCATAGATGCTGCTTTTGGCCTCCCTCAACGGAGGATAGGGCCGCTTGGCCGCACCGTTGTCTCCGGTGGCGATGAGCAGTGTATTCTTTTCCTGCCTGGTTCGCTTGAGTGCATTCATGATCTGGCCCAGCATATGATCCCCCTGATACACCCAGTCGCCATACTTCCCTTCCTTGCCGGCGATGCCACTCTTACCAAGAAACTCCTCTGCCGGAACAATCGGGCTATGGGGTGGGCACATCGGGAAATAAAGAAAGAACGGCTTCTTCTCCCCGGAGCGCTCCTCGATGTACTTGACAGCCTTCCTGATCATCAGCGGCTGGTTCTCGATCCCCTTCACGTTGGCCACCACCCTGTCCTGCTCAATGGTCGAGCCGATGTTGCGAGCGTGGGTGAAGCCGTAGAAATAATCAAAACAAAGCGCGTTGGGCCCATCAGTGAGCCGGGCACCAATGGAAAGCTGCTTCTCGTTGCCCGGCTTCCCGTCCACCCAATTCATCCCCAGATGCCACTTGCCGATGCAGGCGGTGTTGTAGCCTTGCCCCTTGAGGAAGGAGGCCACCGTGAGACGGGTCTTGGGAATGATCGGCGGCGAGTAGGTCTTCAATACGCCGTACTGGCCGATTCGGCAGGGATAACGCCCGGTCAATACCCCGTAGCGGGTCGGCGTGCAGTTGGCAGCCGCCGAGTGCGCGTCGGTGAAGCGCATGCCTTGCTTGGCTAAACGATCTATATTCGGAGTCTTAAAAGAGGAATCGGCACGGTAAGATGGCGGCTGCCCGTAGCCGATGTCATCAAAGAGAACGAAGACAATATTGGGGTGCTGCTTTGCTTCGGCCCAAACCAACATGGGAAGCAGTAAAGCAAAGAAGGTTAGATAAAATTTATTCATCGGATCGTCTTTCATTTCGCGGTGCCTACCTCGCGGCTGCCATTCGGGCTTTGAACTGGGCCCTGGCTGGTGTGAGGGCAGCGGCGTTCAGCGGGAGACCGCCGATGATGAAAGCACCGCCTGCAACGGCCGTGGTTTGGAGTAAATGACGGCGGGTTATGTTAAATAGTATATGCATAATTATTTCTTCTTTTCCTTGGA
>CAUZWB010000111.1:0-6645 GCA_963583525.1 Verrucomicrobiia bacterium
GATTTTTGTGTCCGCCTTGATCAACTGCTTGAGCGGTTTTTCGCTAATCGGGTTTTCCAACGCCGCCAACAACGAGGCGCGTTCATCCGGTAACCCTTCGCGCGGGGTGGGGGTGATGACCGTCGTGCGGTCGTCCGGGCATTCAATGGGCAACTGCCCTTTGCCGTATGCCAATTGAATTTCCATTCGCGCGCAGTATGCCGTTCGCGCCGCACGGGGCCAAGGCAAATGCGGTGCTTGAACAATTCGATGAATTTCGTATTCTCCGCTAATGAGGTTGTGTGAACACATCAAGTATTTGAGCTTGGCCGCGTTGATGGCGGGATTGGCTGCGTGCACGACTGTTCCGGAGACCGGCCGTTCGCAGCTCAATCTGATTTCTCCCTCGATGGAACGGGGGATGGGACGCGATGCGTTTACCAATTTGAAAGGAAGCACGCCGTTGAGCAACGATCAAAACGCTACTGCGATATTGCAGCGCGTGGGCAATCGCATAGCTGCCGTTGCGGATTTGCCCAAAGCGCAGTGGGAGTTTGTGCTTTTTGAGAACAGTCAGGCCAATGCCTTCTGTTTGCCCGGCGGCAAGGTGGGCGTGTATTCTGGCATGTTGCAAATCACCCAGACGGAGGCCGGCCTCGCCACGGTGTTGGCGCACGAGGTGGCGCACGCGGTGGCGCATCACGGGGCCGAACGCATCAGCCGCGTGCTCGTGGTGCAGGGGGTGGGGCTGGCGTTGATTTCGCAATTCACCAAAATGGATGCCATCAGTAAAAACGCATTGATGCTCGCCTACGGCCTTGGCACCACACTCGGCACTGAGCTACCGCACAGTCGGCTGCAGGAAAGTGAGGCCGACCGCATCGGGCTGATTTACATGGCCCGTGCGGGGTACGATCCGGCGGAGGCGGTTAAGTTTTGGGAACGCTTCGCCGAATATAATCGCGCCCAAGGCGGCAGCAGCACGCCGTGGTTTCTGCGCACCCATCCGCTGGACGAACAACGCATCGAAGATCTCAAACGCCTGCTCCCCGAAGCCCAACTCCAATACCGCCCGCGGGGAACAGAAGAGCCGCCCACCCCCACCCCCACTTTGCCAAAAGAAATTTCAAAAACCATCACCCTCATCAATCCCGAAACCGGTGAACGCAAAGTCATCCCGTGGAAACCGGGAATGACCATTTACACTGCCCGCCGCAAAGCCGGCATTCGCCCCACCGGCCCGCCCCAACTCACCCGCGCCGGAAAACTCCGCCCCGCCAAACCCGCCACAACCCTAAACGCGGGTGATGTGGTGCGGTGGAAATAGTGCGGGGCTTGTTTCCTGAACTCCATTCGCTTAGGCTTCGGGCATGGACACGACGAGCCCAAAAGATGCGCCGACTCATTGGCGCGGGATTCTTCGACATCTTGGGCCGGGGCTGATTATCACCGCGTGCATCGTGGGTTCGGGGGAGTTGATTGCCACGCCGATGGTGGGTGCGGAATATGGGTTTAGCCTGCTGTGGTTCATCATCGGCGGGTGTATGATTAAGGTGTTGGTGCAGGTGGAGCTGGGGCGCTTCGCGATTTCCAAAGGAATGACGACGCTGGAGGCGATGAACACGATTCCGGGGCCGCGGCTGGTGGTATCTTGGTTGGTGTGGTGTTGGCTGTTTATGTTTGTTGGGATTTTATTTCAGCTTGGCGGCATTGTGGGTGGAGTCGGGAAGGTGGTGGTGGAGTTGGGCTGGTTCGCGGGGTTTGGGGGAACGGGAATTTTCACGATTGACCGTCTGATCGCACTGGCGGTGTCGGCGGCGACGGTGGCGATTTTGGCCTCCGGCAAGTACAAGCCGGTGGAGTTGTTTTCCGTAATCATGGTGGTCCTGTTTGTAGTGGCGACGTTGTTTGCTTTGGGCAGTTTGCAATGGTCGCCGGCGATGGAGGCGCATTCAATTTCGTGGGCTGATATTCGCGAGGGCTTTCAGTTTCGATTGCCGGGTGATTTTTCCACGGCGTTTGCAGCGTTCGGGATTATTGGGGTGGGGGCTTCTGAATTGATTTATTATCCGTACTGGTGTTTGGAAAAAGGCTACGCGCGCAACGTGGGCACGCCGAATCCGACGAATGTGTGGTACCGGCGCACGCAGGGGTGGCTGCGGGTAATGCGGATTGATGCGTGTGTGTCGATGGTGGTTTACACGGGTGCTACGGTGGCGTTTTTCCTGCTGGGTGCGGCGTTGTTGCAGGACACGGCGGGGGTGAGCAATGAGACGATGATCGCGGATCTTTCCAAAATGTACGCACCACTCGGCAAGGCGGGGTTGACAATTTTTCTGGTGGGCGCGTTTGTGGTGTTGTTTTCCACAATGGTGACGGCTTCGGCTTCGAACGCGCGGTTGTTGGCGGATGGGTTGGTGCTGTTCCAATTGAAGAAGCCGCGTAACGAAAAGGAGCGCGCGAAATTGCTGAGCCAATGTTGCATCGTGGTGCCGATGGTGTGCGCGGGGGTGTATTTATTTGTGGGTGCGCCGGTGTCGCTGGTTCTGGTGGGCGGCGTGGCGCAGGCGTTGATGCTGCCATTCCTCGCGGGTGCGGCGCTGTATTTCCGGTACAAACAAACGGACAAACCGCTGCAACCGGGCAAAGTGTGGACGGCGTTGCTGTGGTTTTCCGCGATCGCGATGGCGGCGGTGGGGTTGTTTCAGTTTTATCAAAAATTGACTTAGTCGTCCCGTCGACGGGTTTTCCTTTGCCAAACAACGGAAGATTGAACACTCTCCCTGCCCGTAGAAAATTATGACTTTGCCGACTGTGAAAATGACCGAGGGCATCCACGTGATGCATTTATTTTATCGCTTGGACCGCATGGCGTGGGATGAACTCTCACCGAGCGAAAGCGAGGCCGCGCGCGAACGCCTCGAAGCTCTTTGCGCAGCCAACAGCGCTGCCTCGCATCCGCTCTTGCGCTGCTACGCCAACGTGAGCGGTAAGGCGGACCTTGCGTTTTGGCTCTTTCACGAGGACCTCGCGCAGCTCGCGCAAATGCATCGCGATCTCGAGGCGTGCTTTCCGGCGGGCAGCATCGATTTGGTTTACAGCTACTTCAGCGTCACGGAGTTGACCGAATACCAACCCACTGAAGACGACCTCAAAGCACGCGCCCAACGCGAATTCAAACTCGAAGAAGGCACGCCGGAGTTTGATGCAAAAATGGAAGAACTGATGGCGTGGAAAGTGGATTATGAAAAATTCCGGCTCTACCCCGAAATGCCCGATTGGGATGTGATGAGTTTTTATCCAATGCTCAAAAAGCGCGCGGGCGAAGACAACTGGTACAGTCTCGATTTCGACACGCGCAAAAAACTAATGCGCACCCACGCCATCACCGGCCGCAAATACGCCGGCCGCATTAGCCAACTCATCACCGGCAGCACCGGCCTCGATGACTGGGAATGGGGGGTCACCCTCATGGCCAAGGAAGTCGCCTCGGTAAAAGACATCGTCCACGAAATGCGCAAAGACGAAGTCACCGCCCGCTACGGCGATTTCGGCCCATTTTATATCAACCTTCGGCTTGAGCCGCTCGCGTTGTGGGCGCATTTGGGGTTGTAAAAAATCTGAACTGACAAATCGCCAGCTTCCGCGCTTGACCATCGTCGCTGCCGGTTGTTTTCTCCCCGCGTGGAACGACTGCCCGGATTTCGTGATTTTTATCCCGAGCCCTTGCCCGACGGCGAGGCTTGGAGCGCCAACGTGCGTGAACAAATTTTTGAAACGTGGCGGCAAGTCGCGAGCCGTTATGCATTTCAGCCGTACGACGGACCGCCCTTGGAGTTGCTGGATCTTTACACCGCTAAAAGCGGTCAGGAAATCGTTGGCCAACTTTACAATTTCGAGGACAAAGGCGAACGCGCCGTGGCCCTCCGTCCGGAAATAACCCCCACCGTGGCGCGGATGGTCGCCGCTCGTGAGCGGCATTACAAGAAGCCACTCAAGTGGTATTCCATCCCGCAACTCTTCCGCTACGAACGCCAGCAAAAAGGCCGCTTGCGTGAACATTTCCAATTTAATGCCGATATCTTTGGTGAAACCGATCCCGCCGCCGATGCGGAACTCATCGCAATGCTCATCGATTTGTTGCGAGGTTTTGGCCTCACCTCCGAGGACTTTGTCATTCGCCTCAGCAGCCGCAATGCGTGGCAGGATTTCTTCAATCAACACGGCGGCGACGAATCAAAGGCCTACGATTTTTATCAAGCCGTCGACAAGCTCGAACGCACACCGCCGGAAGAAAGCGAAAAGAAATTCCAAGCGCTCGGGTTTACGCTGGACCAAGTCCGCGACTTCATCGCTGCCGCCAAACCGACCGAAGAGCTCCAAGCCGTCCTCGACAACCTCGCCGCGCGCGGGATGAGCGATTTCGTGAAGATCGATTACAATGTCATCCGCGGCCTCGCGTATTACACCGGCATCGTCTACGAAGCCTTTGATCGCAAGGGTGAATTCCGCGCCATCGCCGGCGGCGGTCGCTACGATCAATTGGTGAGCCTTGTTTCAAAAGGCAAAAAAAACATTCCCGCTGCAGGCTTCGCGATGGGCGATGTGGTGTTAGTGGAGTTGCTGAAAGAACGGGGATTGATGCCGGAAATCTGCGGCAACATCGAAGTCTACGCCCTGATTGAGGATGAAACTAAACGGCCCGTAACACTGTCGGTAGTTCAAGCCGGACAAGCAAATCAAACGCGCCCTTGAAATCGGAGTCGAATTTACCGTCCGAATCGTGGATGATGAGTTCGCCGTATTGAAAAATTTTGAAACAAAACAAGAGGAAAAAGTTTCCTTAGGTGAGTTGGAAGCGCGAATGATTCAAATCATTTGCGCCGACGATTCGGAGTAGCCATCCAATGCGCGAATTTTTTATTGGCATCGACAGCGGCACGCAATCCACTAAGGCATTGGTGGTAGATGCCAAAAACGGCAAGGTGCTCGGCAGCGCACAACGCGCTTATGGGCTCATCGACGGCTTGCCCGCGGGCGCAAAGGAGCAGCATCCGGAAACGTGGAAACGAGCCACCTCCGCCACTATCAAGGCGGCGCTCAAACAAGCCAAAGCCAGCGCGGCCGAGGTGAAGGGCATCGGCGTCAGCGGCCAACAACACGGGTTTGTGCCACTCGATAAACAGGGCGAGGTCATTCGCCCCGCCAAACTTTGGTGCGACACCACCACCACTGCCGAGTGTGAGGCCATTACTCGAAAACTCGGCGGCCTCAAAAAAACCATTAGCCGCGTGGGGAATGCGATGTTGCCGGGATTCACCGCGCCAAAAATCGCGTGGCTAAAAAAGCACGAGCCAAAAAATTACAAACGCCTCGCCACCGTTTTGTTGCCACACGATTACTTAAATTTTTGGCTCACCGGAAATGCCGTGATGGAATATGGCGACGCCAGCGGCACGGCGTTACTCGATGTCAAAAATCGCAAATGGTCTGCCGCCGCAATCAAGGCCGTCGATCCCGCATTGGCAGACAAACTGCCGCCCCTCATTTCCAGCGACCAACCCGTCGGCCATCTTTCCGTTGCAACTGCAAAATCGCTGGGCCTTTCCACGGACACACTCGTGAGCGCCGGCGGCGGCGACAATATGATGGGCGCCATCGGCACCGGCAACACGCGGCCGGGCATCGTCACTGCCAGCTTTGGTACTAGCGGAACGATTTACGCCTGCGCGGCCAAACCAGTGATCGATCCTCAAGGCGAGATCGCCGCCTTTTGTGATTCCACCAATCACTGGCTGCCGCTGCTTTGCACAATGAACGTCACCGTCGCCACCGAAATGGTGCGCAGTCATTATGGCCTCTCGCACGCGCAATTTGAAAAAGCTGCCGCCAAAATTCGCGCCGGAAGCGATGGCCTTATTCTGTTGCCGTACCTCGAAGGTGAGCGCACTCCGAATGTGCCGGATGGCACCGGCGTGTGGTTTGGCGCGAATACAAAAACGCAAAGCACAGGCCATTTCGCGCGCGCGGCGATGGAGGGCGTCACGCTCGGGATGAATTACGGTTTGCTCCGCCTGGCCGCCCTTGGCGTGAAGCCCAAGCAAATCCGTGCTACCGGCGGTGGGGCACAATCCAAGCTCTGGCGGCAAATCATGGCCGACATCTTTAATACTGAAGTGGTCACCCTCGCCGTCAGCGAGGGTGCAGCGTACGGCGCAGCCCTCCAAGCCATGTGGTGCGCGGCCCAAAATAGCGGTGAAAAAGTTCAGATAAACGACCTTTCCGATCAATTTGTGAAACTAAACTCGCGGCAAACCGCGCAGCCAAAAAAGGAAAATGTAGCTGTTTATCGACAATTACAGGCGATTCAAGGCGAATTATCTACCGGCCTTCGCGCCGCATTTTCCTGTCATCGCCGGTTTTCAGATTGTGAATAACTTGTGAATAGCCGGACGGGTAGTGTTAATAAGTGGACATCTTTTTCCTTCGATTCATTGGCGAAACCCCGAATGTGTGGTATATTGACGTCATATGAAGTTGGTCCTGTCTACTCATAAAGTTACCCTAACCGACGGTCTCAAGAATCATGTTCGCATGTGCATCGAGAAACTTGATCACCAGGAAACGCATGCGCTTGCAGCATTCGTGAATCTCGAGCGCGATCAT
>CAUZWB010000112.1:0-6603 GCA_963583525.1 Verrucomicrobiia bacterium
TTTTTCAACGCCAATCAACTAGCGGCTTTTAGCCAGTGTGTCGATTTTTGCGCACGAATAAGTTTCATTCGACAAAGCACTGTTTCGCCCGGAAAA
Source organism: Verrucomicrobiia bacterium (assembly GCA_963583525.1). Classification (GTDB taxonomy): domain Bacteria; phylum Verrucomicrobiota; class Verrucomicrobiia; order Limisphaerales; family UBA1100; genus JACNJL01. The sequence goes on from CAUZWB010000112.1 coordinate 97, forward strand.
TCACTTTTTGGAGGTGAACCTCGTCAAATTATCATGAGCAAAGGCAAGCGCGGCAATAAACGGTTTCCTAAGCCTTTGCAATCCCCGGACTCCGCGCCGGAATCTCCAATCGATCAATCCACGTCCGAACCCCCGCCTGAAACTGAATCGCCCGAAAAGGCTCATTCCTTTTTCCGCCGATGCGATTGGATCGCCTTCACGCTGGCCACGTTGATTTCGTTTGGGGTATATTTTTACACGCTCGCGCCGGACCTCACGCTGGAGGATTCCGGCGAGCTCGCGGTGGGCTCCATGTACGCCGGCGTGCCGCATCCGCCGGGGTATCCGGTGTGGACACTTTACACGTGGACATTCACCAAGCTGCCCTTCGGCAATATCGCGTGGCGCGTGGCGCTTTCATCCGCCGTGGCGGCGGCGCTCGCTTGCGGGTTACTGGCGCTGATGGTTTCGCGCACGGCGCAGTTGATGCTCAAGGGGATTGACTTTTTTCGCGAACTGAAAAATCGCCAACGCGACACAATCGGACTTGCCTCGGGCATCACCGCCGGATTGTTGCTGGCCTTCAATGGCTTCATGTGGAGCCAAGCTGTGATTGTGGAAGTGTACACGCTGGGCATTTTCACGTTTATGGCCGTACTCGCGCTAATGATGCGGTGGTATTTTCGCCCAACCGAACGGTGGCCACTTTACCTCGGCTATTTTTGTTTTGGCCTGTGCTTTGCAAATCACCAAACCTTGCTGCTGGCCGCCGTGGGCATTGAGGCAATTGTGCTGCTAGCCGACCGGAAACTTGGCAAAGATTTTCTGTTGTGCAATTGCGGGGTTTATATCTTGGGGCTGCTCGCCACCCTGCCCGCAGAAGGCGCGCCTCCGGACAGCGAACCGGGCGTGTTCATCCTTTTCAATATCGTGGGAGTAACGATGTTTGCCCTGCTGCTGGGAATGATGCTTTATGACCAAGGCAAGCAATACGTCCTCAAGGGAACTTTAAAACCAGTAAACCTGATCGCAATCTCTCTGTCCGCGGTGGTCGTGTACCTACTTTCGGCCGGAGCGTTTGGCTGGGCGTGGGGTTCGTTTTTTGACGACAAGGAATTCTCAAGTGCCGCCAGCGCGGTGAAAGTGTGGGCACTGCTGAACGCGCTACTGCTCGGAGCACTGGCCCTGTTTTCTTGGGTAAACGGAGGCAACCCAAATGCCCCACCGCTGCTGCGTCATTGGATGCCCTTGCTCAATACCCGCGCGGCATGGCTGCTCGGAGCTGCATTTTATTTATACATGCCCATTGCTTCGATGACCAACCCGCCCATGAACTGGGCCTATCCGCGCACCGAACTGGGCTTCAAACACTCCTTTTTTCGAAAACAATACGATAAAATTGCGCCTTCAGATTTGACGCGTATGTTTTTTGACCGCAACTACATCGCGCCGCGCCCAAACATGCCGTCACCTCGCACCCACTTCAACGGCGGTCAAGCTTACGTCTATCTGGAAGAAGCCGAGCAGGAATTCAGTATGAGTTATTTGGCATTGGCATTCCTTCCAATGGCTTTGCTCCCGTGGATGGCAATACGCGAACGCCGTTGGATAGCGGCCCTCACAGGCATTTTCATTTCCTTAACGCTCATTTTAATTTTCCTGCTCAATCCGACTGCGGATGAGCAGAGCCGGCACTTATACAAAGTGTTTTTCACAGCCACGCATATTTTTATCGCGCTCGCTGCCGGGCTGGGCGCGGCACTTGTAGCCGCCACACTGGCCTCGCGTAACCGGGAGCTTGCAATCGGATTAACAGGGGTTCTCTCACTACTCGTCATTTTGGAAATCATTCAAGCGGTTGACACTTTCAAAACCACAGATTTTATCATCCCACAATCTGCAGCAGTGATTGGGCTGTCTCTGATTTTTCTATTATTCCTTTGCGCACTGGGCCGATTGGCCGGCCCCAAATCATTCCGCAGCGGCTGGCTGGCGCTGGGCATTGGACTCATCATTTTACTTCCCGTACGCCCGGCGCTTTCCAACTGGGCGGTGAACGAACAACGCGGCCACCTCTTTGGCTACTGGTACGGTCACGATATGTTTTCCCCACCTTTTGAAATCTATCCGGAAATGGACAAGCACGCCATTCTGTTTGGCGGCACGGATCCGGGGCGATTTGCGCCCACGTACATGATTTTTTGCGAGAGTTTTATGGCGGCTAAATACAAGCGCGATAAGAATTTTGACCGGCGCGATGTTTATATCATCACCCAAAACGCGTTGGCCGACGGCACGTACCTGCAATACATCCGCGCCCATTACAACCGCAGCGCGCAGCTGGATAAGGATTTTTTCCGCAACCTCGCCGACAAACTGGACCCTGATGAAGCCAAGACAGCTGACGACCGTAGCGCTGTCCTCGAACGCCGGGGCACGCTTTATATGCTCATGCTGCTTGGCTTATTGATGGGCGCGGGGATGCTCATTCATGCTTCAATCCTGCGAAGAAACGAGGAGAATCGCCGCGAATCACTTGGCGCCTTGCGGTGGGGGGGCCTGTTCATTCTAGGTTCACTGTTGATGTTGCCGGAGGTAGCGAAATCCGTAGCGCACAAAGCAGACGAGATATTTACCGGCGTTGGTCTACGCGTTGAGCAAACCCGCCGTGACCGCAAGGTGTATCCCAAGAACGAGATCCACACCCCCTCAACGTTAGATAACCAAATTGCGTTCAACGATTACTTGCAAGACGCCATGCGCCGGATGGCCCTCGGACAACTCGCCCACAACGAAAATGTAACGCTCAATTTTCCGTTCCAATGCCCGAAATGCAGTTCCCACCATTTGGTTTCCATTGACCGAAACCAATTGCAACTCTACCGCCAAATGACGACCCAGGGCGGGCTTCGCTGCCCCATTGACCAACAGTTTATGCCCACCCCACCCAGCCCGCAAATGCAGGTGCGCGGCACCGGCTCGGTGATGGCGATCAATGCTCTACTCACCAAAGTCATTTTTGAAACCAATCCAGACCACTCATTTTATGTGGAAGAAAGTTTCCCGCTTCAGTGGATGTATCCATACATCACGCCGCATGGGATTATCATGAAGCTCGAAGCAGAGCGCGAATTTGAAATCACCGCCATCACCCCTGCCCCGTTGAATCCCACCAATGCTCCCGTACAGCTAACCGTGGGCGATGAGCTGAACTTGCGATCCGAGGCTGACCAAGATTCGGTGAAGCCGCTGACGCCGGCAAAGTTTTTTGTGGCGTCAGTCCAAACCAACGGAATGCCGTCAGCCATCCGAATTGAAGATGGCGGGCGGTTTGAGTTGGCGCCGCCCGAACTGTTATTCGTCACCGGCGAACGCACTAACGTGGCCAGCCTCAAGGTGAAGATGGAACGCATCCCCAATGCCGCCGCGTACCAAATCACCCACGCGGAAGTTAACCCGAAAATGGCGGGCTTCAATTTTAAGGAGAACGAAGTGCTGCAGGTTTTTGATTCCATTATTTCCGGCAGCTTACAGATCAAACAACACGCCCGATTACGCGTCACCGAAGTCAACTCGCAAACCGGCATTGCCCGAGTGGAAATTATCCAGGGTGGGCGGTACGTTTTGATGCCCCCGCGCCACATTAACCTCCATGCCACCAATGGCATTCCGCTCCGCATGGAAATTCAGTCCCGGCGGATTCCAAAACACACTGAGCTTTCTGAAGCCATGCTCGCCCGCGATCGAAAATTCTGGGACGAATATTCCAAGCGCCTCATCGGCGATGTCATCGATGAGAAAATGACTGTTGAGGCAATTTGCAAGTGGGTTGAGAAAACCCATCTCCGGCGCAACCTCAAAGGATTTAATGGAGACCCCCGGTTTCTACGCGATCAGCTGGCTCAAAAAGGGTTTTCGAAACTGCGCGGCTCCATCGGCAACATTTACGCATGGCGCATGCGGCTTTCACCCGTTGGCAGCAAATTGCGCGCACGTTATGCCCGCGAGGCCGAATACGCCTACCGACAAGCCTTTGCCTTCGGCCCCATCAGCCCCGAAGCGGTCATCCGCTACACTGCCCTCCTCGGCGAACTCGGGCGGCATCGCGATGCGGTGCACGTCACTCTCACCTTTCGAAAACTGGACCCCTATTTTCCGCAGACCGGCCAAATGATCGAGCAAGCACTCGAGCGAGAGATCGCCCTCCACGCGGCCGCGCATGAAATGGACAAGGCTTTGGAAGCCGCAGAATTCCTGCAAAAATTGGTACCCAATCCGCGTTACAAACAATTAGTGGAATCACTGAAAGACGCAATCAAAGCGAAACAAATTTACCTCAACCGTTTCCAACGTGATCCAGGAAATGTGGACTATTTTAACATGGCTGTGGATGTCACCGTGCAATCACGCAAACTGGATCTACTTCCGGCGTTGATCGACCGATTCAAATCCAATATGATCCGTAACGAACCCAACCTCGCCGCCTTGGCACGTGCTTATAATTTTATCGAAGATTATTCGAACAAAGAGAAAATTTATCAGGAGATGACCGCCCTTATTCCAAATGACCCCGTGCCCTGGTATGATCTGGCCAATGTTCAAATGCGGTTGAAAAAAACTAATGCCGCCGCGAATTCACTCCTAAAATCACTCACGCTACATTCAACCTCCACCTCCGCCAATCAATATGATATTCCTGCATTCACCCGAACCAATGCTGTTTTGGCTCCGCTGCGTGAGCGGCCGGAAATCCAAAACCTGTTGAAGCCGAAAAAAGACTAGCCCGCACGCGGGGCTTGCATGTCGTAGTTTAAAACGGACAAGCAATAAAGTGCAGCCGTCTCGCTGCGCAGAATGGCGCGGCCCAACGTGATCGGATGCGCGCCGGCGGAAAGAATTTCGTTGCCCTCTTCCGGCGTGAAATCGCCTTCGGGGCCAATCCACACACCGATGGATTCCGGCTTCGCGCCGTGCTCTGTTTCGTGCTCAGAAATATATTCGCGCGGATGCCGCGTGCGGCCCTGCAAACTCGCAATCAAAGGGAGATCAAACGTCTCGCCGCGCGCCAGAAATTCGCGCGGTGTCACCGGCGGCTCAATCACCGGCAACCACGGGCTGCCGCATTGCTTGATGGAATCAATGGCAATCGCGCGCCATTTCTCCACTTTCCCTGCGCCATCCTCCACTTGCGCCACTGAGCGCCCCGCCGCGAGCGTCACCACCCGGTGCACGCACAGCTCGGTGGCTTTTTGGATGATAAAATCCATCGACTTCCCTTTCGTCATCGCCTGCAAAAGCGTGATGCGATAGGGCAAAGGTTCGATGCGGTTTTGTTGCTGCACCGTCAACCGCGTCGCGCGTTTATCCACCGTAGCCGCTGTGCACATAAACTCATTCCCCGCGCCATCGAGCACGGCCACGCGTTCACCTTCGCGGACGCGCAGCACAGTAGCGGCGTGGTGACTTTCACGTTCATCGAGCGTTAGCTCGCCTTCGGTCACACGTTCGGGCGGAAGATAAAAACGATGCATCACTTGAAAAGATTGCGGGCACTTTCAAGGAAACTTTTGCTCTGCGGATTCACGTCATCCCCGCATGAGTCGGCGAAATCCTGCAGCTTGGCTTTCTGTTCTTTATTGAGACGCGCGGGCACCTCCACATTGACCCGCACGTTGAGATCACCTGTGCCGTAACCCTGCAAATTTTTCACACCGCGTCCTTTGAGACGAAACGTCGTGCCCGTTTGCGTGCTTGCGGGAATCTTGATGCTCGCGCTGCCAGTCAGTGTGGGCACTTTCAATTCGCCGCCCAAGGCAGCCGTCACAAAACTAATCGGCACTTCGCAAATTAAATCATCCGCCTCGCGATCAAAAATCTCGTGTGGTCGCACGTGCAAAATCACATATAAATCGCCGTTAGGTCCGCTGCGCAACCCCGCTTCGCCATTGCTGGAACTGCGCAAACGCGTTCCCGTGTCCACGCCCTCGGGCACTTTTAATGTGATCGTGCTCTTTTTCTCTTTGCGACCGCCGCCCCGGCAATCGCCACAGGGCTTTTCCAATACCGTGCCCAACCCATCGCAATGCGGGCAGGTTTGTTGCATCCGGAAAAATCCGCGTTGCGCGACCACCTGACCTTGCCCGTTACAAGTGCCGCATTTTTTGCGCCCACTCCCGGAAGCCGCCCCGGAGCCGTCACATTTTTTGCAGTTATCAAGTTTGGTGATCGTGATTTTCTTTTCGCAACCGAGTACGGCATCCTCAAAATCAATCTCCATATCGTAGCGCAAATCCGCGCCGCGTTGTGCTCCGCTGGGATCACGGCGCTGACCACCACCACCGAAGAGTTGGTCAAAGATTCCACCCCCACCTCCGCCACCAAATACCTGATTAAACAGGTCCGATGCATCCACGCTCCCATGAAACCCGCCGCCGCCTCCGCCACCGCCGGCCTCAAACGCAGCATGACCCATTTGATCGTAAGCAGCTTTTTTTTGGTCGTCGCTCAGCACTTCGTACGCCTCGCCAA
>CAUZWB010000113.1:0-6562 GCA_963583525.1 Verrucomicrobiia bacterium
GTATATCCAAGAGTTTGGCCGGTTCATCGATCGGCTCAAGTCGCTTAAGGACAATGACGGTACTGTGTTTGATAATTCGGCCATTTTATTTGGCTCTGGGATTAAACATGGCGATTATCACTCGGTCAGCGATCTGCCGCTGGTTTTAGCCGGAGGAGGGGGCGGTAAAATTCTGCCCGGTCGTTATGTGGAATATCCCAATGTGCCAAACGGCAACCTTCACCTGAAGCTGATGGAAATCATGGGAGTGGAGCGTGAGCAATATGGAAATTCCACAGGTGTACTTACAGGTATTTCAGAGAAGGCAAACCTTGCCCCACGGTATGTTGATGATGGCACATGGAAAGTTGTAAAGGAGACAGGTAACAAGATTGTGCTCAAGGGCATGCTCAAGATCAGCGTGAAAGCTGATGACCTGAACCTTTACCTGATACAACTCTCCAACAAGGAACAACTAGAGATTCGGCCCAGCTTTGGGAATGTGCACAGCCTAAAACTGGACGCCTGTGTCGGTTCAGTGGTGGACTTGGAAGGTGAATTCACAGTCAAGGATGGCAGGAAAATCATCACTAAAGTCACCCGCTGCAAGCGTCTTTAATGAATTAAGTTACGCACGTGCAGGCATCCCGCAAGCTCTCTAATATCCTGCCTCCTCGGCACCTTCCTGTTCCTCCTCATCGTATTGGGGAGTGAAGACCGCGATACCGCGAAAGTACGCGCTGGAGCCTGCGCCCTCTTGGCAGATCGAAACACTCACCGGCTCCATATCATTTTGGCCCGCGTATCGGTTGATGGCAGCAGACACAGACTCGACAGAGTCCCCAGTAAATCCAGCAGCTTCATTGCGCATCTAGAAAACTCAACGGAAAGTCAGCACAAACTCAACTGAAAATTATAAACACGGTGTATTGGGTAAACCGCCAAGGTGGAATTTGGTTTGCAAAATCAAAACCCCGCGCCAAACTGGCGGCCATGAAAACCACTTCGCTTTCACGCCGCCAATTCCTCACCACCACTGCATTAGCCTTTCCGTTTGTGGCAACACGTTCGTGGGCTAAGTCGCCCAATGACACGGTGCGACACGTCAGCTTTGGCGCGAATGGAATGGCGTTTGCTGATCTCAATGCCATTTCCAAAGTGAGCAATGTGGAGATGGTAGCCGCTGCGGAGATTGACCCCGCGCGCGCGGTGCGCTTTCAAAAGGCATTTCCCAAGGCCAAAGTGTACTCGGACTGGCGCGAATTACTGGACAAAGAGGCCAAGAATTTTGACACCGCCAATGTCTCCACACCCGACCACATGCACGCACCGATAGCCATGAGCGCGATGCAACTGGGCAAACACGTTTATGTGCAGAAACCGCTTACACATGACGTGTTTGAAAGTCGCAAGCTGCGTGAGTTTGCCGCTGCCAATAAACTCGTCACTCAAATGGGCATTCAAGTGCACTCCAGCCAAGTATACCGCGAGGCTGTAGAGCTCGTTCATCAAGGCGCCATCGGCAAGGTTACCGAGGTTCACACTTGGAGCAGTAAAAAATGGGGCGACACCAACCCGCGACCGGATCGGAAGGATAAAATTCCCGCTGGTATGGATTGGGATGCATGGTGCGGTGTAGCTCCGGAAAACAATTACATCAACGGCTATTACCATCCTGGAAACTGGCGGCGGCGACTCGATTACGGCACGGGAACCTTTGGCGACATGGGCTGTCATATTTACGATCCCATGTACGGCGCCGTAGGACTTACTGCTCCACTGAGCGTCCGCAGCGAAGGCCCGGCCCCGGTGGCAAATTCGCATAGCTGGAATGTAAACGCCAAGATCCAATACGTTTATCCCGGCACCAAATATACCGCCGGCAAAACCATCAACGTCACTTGGTATGACGGAAGCCAGCGCCCCTCCGCCGAAGTCCAAAAACGGATTGGCCGAAAACTACCCGGGCAGGGTTCCGTGCTCTTTGGCACGAAGGGCCATATGATCATTCCGCACGTTGGTAAAGCAATCCTGCTGCCGGAAGACCGCTACACCGACTACAAACGGCCGGCGATTACCGGCGTAAATCACTGGGAATCTTTCATCGATGCCACACGCGGCGAAGGCAAAACTTCGGCAAATTTCAATTATTCCGGCCCACTCACCGAGGCCATTTTACTCGGAGGAATCGCCACCCGATTCCCCAAGCAAACCCTCGAGTGGGACGAAAAGAAACTGGCGTTTTCAAATCACGAAAAGGCCAGCACCTACGTTCGCCACGAATACCGCAAAGGCTGGGAAGTGAAAGGCCTCTAAGGTCGCCAACATTCCAGCACATTGAAAGAATGACCGAGGTGCTCCGGATGCACGAGCGTTTGGAATTGTCGCGTCCGCTCATCCGTCCACTCTGGAAACTGCTCAGGCCGTTTCATCGTTTGCTCGAGGATGCCGACCAGAAAACTGGATTGGCGCGCCAACGGTTTTCTTTCAAGTCCGCCAAGACTTGTCCTTGCGTTTAAGAAAGCCTCGTTCACGGATGCGGTGATGTCGATTTGCCCCGGGCGTTCCAGCACATCCTCAACCAGATGATGCTGAAAGTACCCACGCAACGATCCATTTTTAGTCGGAGCTTCGATAGCTTGTTTCGGGGAAGTCCAGTAATCCACCGCCAAGGCGCGACCTTCCTTGAGCGCATCGGACATGGACTCCCAAATTTCATAATCACCGGACACATAAACGAAACCATCCGGAATCTTCTCCGGCGCAATCTCCGTCTCCAAATCCAATAAACCATAACGTTTCGGTTTTGATTCGTTTGGCAAGTGCTGCACACCCCATTCAAAGTTTCCTTCATTTGAATGAATGACGCTTAGGTTCCAGCGTTGTTGCTCTTGATTCCAAATAAACCGATCCACCGGACAAGCATCGAGCAACTCATTGCAGTAAAACACGCCACGAAATGCGCCGCCTTCTTTGGCCCAATTTACTTTGGACTCAAAGTCGCAGAGCGTTTCCGCCTGCCATTTTCGATGAAGGCTCGATGGTTCCCAGAGGACCAGTTCGCATCGTTGGTAAATCGCCGGTCGCAAATCGCGCAGATAGGTCATGACATCCCGCGCCAATTGGCCGTCGTGGGCGCCGGCTTCAACAAGTTGCACGGGGCCATCCATTTCTGCCAACCAATCGGCGAATTGGAATGCGAGCAGTTCGCCGAACAAACTTCCCACGCTCACGTTGGTGTAAAAATCACCGCCCCGCCCCACTTCGCGGTGGGTTTCGTAATAGCCCAAGCCCGGTTCGTAGAGGGCCATCTCCATAAAACGACTGAACGGAATGCCGCCTTTCTTGGCGATTTCGTTGTGAATCCGTTGTTCCAGTTCGTTCATTGCTTGCGATGCATGGCGCGTTGTTTTACAAACGCCGCCACATCCTGACCCTATGTCACCTGCAGCATCAACTCGTAAACGCCTCGACCAAGCTTTGTTCGACAACGGACAAACGGAAAGCCGTGAAAAAGCCAAGCGCCTTATTATGGCCGGCAAGGTTCGTATCAACGATCAATTAGCACGCAAGCCTAGCGATTCGGTGTTGCCGGAGGACACGCTGGAAATCGAGGAGCCGGAAAAATATGTGAGCCGTGGCGGGTTTAAACTGGAAAAGGCGCTGGAGGAATTTCCCATTGAGGTGAATGACGCCATCGCGGTGGATCTCGGCGCTTCCACCGGCGGCTTTACTGATTGCCTTTTGCAAGCGGGCGCGAAGCGCGTGTACGCGGTGGACGTTGGCAAAGGCCAACTCGCGTGGCATTTGCGGCGCGACCATCGCGTAATCGTGATGGAAAAAACAAACGCCCGCCATCTCGAACGCAATGCGTTGCCAAAGAATTTTGAACGAGCGGATGTGGTCACCATTGATTGCTCGTTTATTTCGCTGCGCAAAATCATCCCCGCCGCCGTTGCTTTATTACGTGGAGGTGGTACACTGATTGCGCTGATTAAGCCCCAGTTTGAAGCCGCCAAAATCGAGGTGGACAAAGGTGCGGGCGTCATCAAAGACCCTGCCATCCACGCGCGCGTGGTGAACGAGCTGCGGGCGTTTGTGGAAGAGCACGGCGGATTGATGTGGCGCGGCGATGTGGAATCACCCCTCACCGGCCCCAAAGGCAACAAAGAATTTCTAGCTTGGATTGAAAAAAAATAAACCCATCAAGACCGTTGGCCTCATCGCCAACCCGCAGCACACCACCGAAACGGGATTGGTGCGCAAAGCCGCCGACCTCATCACCGACAGCGGCCGCAAGCTGATGGTGGATCAAACCACCGTGAACGCTACCGGCGTGGATGGCATCACCCTGCCCAACGCCGCCGAACTTGCGCGATTATGCGACTTAATGTTGGTTATCGGTGGCGACGGAACCGTCCTGCAAGTCGCACGGAAAACCGCCGGCAGCAACACTCCCATCCTCGGCATCAACTCCGGGCGACTTGGATTTTTCACATCCGCCTCCGAGGAATCGCTGGAGGAAGGGTTCGGGAAATTGTGGCGCGGCAAATACATCGTCGACCCGTTGCCGCTCATCGAGGCCACCGGCAAACACGCCGGCAAAAATTACAAGGCGCTGGCGTTGAACGACATCCTCATCAGCCGAGGCGCCAACCCGCGCCTCGTGGAATTGGAAGTAGCAATGGACGGCGAGTCGCTCACGCAATATCGCTGCGACGGCCTCATCGTCGCCACGCCCGCCGGTTCCACGGCGTATTCGCTGGCCGCCGGTGGCGCGGTGGTCACCCCGCGCGCGGAGGTGCTCACGCTAAACCCCATTTGCCCGCAGGCGCTTTCCAATCGACCGCTCATCGTGAGTTTCAAATCCACGATCGAAGTCACTATTTTGAAACATCGCGCCGAGACTTATCTTTCCGCCGATGGCCAAATGCAAACGGAACTCTCCACGGGCGATCGCATCCGCATTCGGCGCAGTCGCCAAAAGGCGCGGTTGGTGCGGCTCGAAGGCCATTCGTTTTTCGAGACGCTGCGCCACAAACTCAACTGGACCGGCTCCCACGCCTGATGGTGCGCCTCAAGGACATCGCTGCCACCGCGGGCGTGTCGGTGATGACCGTCTCCAAGGCACTGCGCGACGAGCCGGATATTTCTGCCAAAACCAAAGCGCGCATTAAAACGCTCGCCGCCGAGGTCGGCTATATGCCCAACCACTCCGCGCGCGGATTGCGCACGCGCAAGACGCATCAGTTCGGGCTTCTCATTTCCTCGCTCACCAATCCCGTTTACACGCGCACCTTTATGGCCATCGAGGAACAGGCGCACGAGATGGGCTACGAAATTATTCTCGCGCAAACGCTGAATAATCCCGCGCGCGAAGCCGCGTGCATCCGGCGACTGCTCGCGCGGCAAGTTGACGGCCTCTTCATCCGACCCGTCTACCGCCCCGACCCCAACGCGCCCATTTATGATGCCCTAAAAAAACAACAAGTGCCCACCGTCATCCTCGGTCATCGCGCGTTATTTTGCAGTGACTTTCCCAATGTGGAAACCGATGACCTCGCCGCCACCGAAGCCGCCACCCAACATTTACTCGAGCTGGGCCACCGCCGCATCGCGTGCTTTGCCGGGCCCACTTTTGCGCCGTGGGCGCAGGAACGCTTTGATGGCTATCGACGCGCGTTGATGGAGCAGCAAATTGAGGTGGACGAAAAACTCATCTTCCATTCCGGGTCCACCATCGAGGAAGGCAAAGCCGCCGCGCTGCAGTTGATAAACGAACGACCCGGCGCGACCGCTATCCTCGCCGCCAACGACCTCGTCGCCATCGGCGCAGCCACCACGTTGCTCGATCAAGGCGTGAAAATTCCCGAGGACATTTCCATGGTCGGCTTCGGCAACACCCTCACCGCCGAACATTTCCGCGTGCCCCTCACCACGGTCAGCCAACCCAAATACCGTCGCGGCATTTCCGCGATGGAATCCATGAACACTTTACTCGCCGGAGAATCCGTGGGCACAAAAAGATTAGCCGCCGAATTAGTCATCCGCAAAAGCACCGCTGCACCCGCTTAACGCGCCGTAAACCGCTCGACGTATTTCCCAAGCATATCTGCTTCAAGATTCACCGCATCGCCCACTGCGCGTTCGCTCAATCCTGTGGACTCGAACGTGTGCGGAATGATCCAAATTGTGAAACTCTCCTTCTCAACCGCGGCCACGGTAAGGCTGATGCCGTCCACGGCGATGGAACCTTTGTGGATCACATAACGCATCACATCATCGGGCGCGGCGATTTGGAGTTGGTGATCGTCGCCAGTTTTTTCCCACGTAGTGATTTTGCCCATGCCGTCGATGTGGCCGGTGACAAAATGGCCGCCCAGTCGTCCGCCCGCTTCGAGGCTGCGCTCGAGATTCACCGCCGAACCCGCGCGGCAATGTTGGAGGTTGGTGAGGTTCCAAGTTTCGCTGAGCAAATCAAACTGCGCTGTTTTGGCGCGGCCTTTGGTGGTGAGCTCGGCCACGGTGAGGCAGCAGCCGTTGACCGCGAGGCTGTCGCCCACCTTAAGACCGCCACCGGTTT
>CAUZWB010000114.1:0-6556 GCA_963583525.1 Verrucomicrobiia bacterium
TCTGTGTCGAGATATGCGAGATCTCCCGGGAGACTTGGGTCTCAATGTGATTGATGAGTTACCTGAGATGATTGGGTGGGTGAAGGGGTTATTTGATTTTTTTATAGGTAAATTGAGCTTCTTTGGGGGTGTCTTTCTGTTTCCCGTCTATCATTTCTCCAATTTCAGTAAGGCTACCGTCGGCATTGATTTGGTTAATGTTTACAACCATGCCGACTTCGGGATCATTAGTAGTTATGTGAATCTTATTGTTTGTTACTTTCCATTTACCCTCCTCAACACTCTCTCCATTCTCATACAGTTCATACACTCCATCCTTTAGTAAGCCGAACTTAACAGTCTCATCATCTTCCCTTCCTTCGTAGATACCAGTGGCCTTGTCTTCGGGAGGTATAAGTAAATCTGTAAAAAAAGCCATGAATAGGATAGCGCCCGACAATATCGATGAAATATGAAGTAAAGAATACTCCAATCCAAATTCAAACTGAGGATGGATCGATGTATGCAAATGCCATACCACAACTGAAACCAAGTGGACCCACGCTGCCCATTTTTTAAACATGAGAAGTCCAATTAGGGAAACCGGTATCAATATAAATGAAATCACACCGGTTGCTAACCAGACTTCCTCCGGCAAAATGCGATCGTAAACCATAGTGACAGCAAGCCGCTCGCTTTTGATTTGATATTCCGCAAACTGGGGTGATAACTTGGCAAGAGAAGAAGGCCATGCTTCACGCCAAATAAAAAAAGCAGTAACTGGCAAGTAACAGGCAATTTTTGCAGCAACTAATAATCTGAACTTTGATTCGAGTTTCATGAGAGCCAGTGTCTTCTGTATGTACGGATCGTTTTTTTCTTGCCACACCCCAAAACCAACAAACCTATCAAAATTGGAATCAGTGTTTTCATTGCTGAGAGAATCCTACGCCACCATCCTGATTCAGAGAAGTTCAGAGGATTCACTGTTGGTTGGCTTAGGCAGAGGAGGCAGGGATTCCATAATTTATCCGAATCTCATATAACTTGGTTATTCAGTTTCAGGCCTCGGTGGGTTGGCCCAGTGTCCGTCAGAATCTGAGCCGCTGATCAGGACACCTTTCTGGTTCCAATCCATGCCGGCACGGACGTCGGGAGTGGTGTAGCGGAGGGTGAGCCCACAGCGGCGGCGGTCCGATTCATTTGCCTCGGAGCCGTGAAGTAGAAGGTCGGTATGGAGGCTGCATTCGCCGGCGCGGAGGACGTTGTCGATGGGGGTTCCATATTGCTCTGCGTTCTCGACGCTCTGGTCAAGGGTGTTGTGTTCCTCAGGGGTGCTCTTGCGCCAAGTGAGGTGGCCATGGTGGTGGGAGCCGGCGAGGAAACGCATGCAGGCGTTTTGGGTGTCAGCATCGTCGATAGCAAGCCAGCAGGTGACGGCTTTGCTGGGAGTGAGCGGCCAATAGCTGGCGTCTTGATGCCACGCCACGCGTTTGCCGTCCCCGGGCATTTTGCAAAAAAAATGGGATCCCCAACCGACAACCTCCGGCCCAAGCAAATCCTGCACACAGGCAACGATGCGCGGGTGGGTGAGAAGATCATAAACGCGGCCATATTTCAAATGAGCGGTGCTAATGGAGTAGCTATCGCCGCCGTCGGTGAGGGTTTGCTCGAGGAGTCGGTCGAAGTAGGCACGGTGCCCGGCGATTTCGATTTCTTTAAAAATGGTGAGCGGGCGGACATAGCCGGATTCGTTGAAGTGGTCGATTTGTTCGCGGGTGAGCGTGGCAGGGTCGGTGCAAGGGCTGGGGTGAAAGCTCAGGTCGCGCTCGATGCCGGCGAGGTCGGATTGGTCCGGGGTGGTTTTGAAATCGGCGATGGGGGAAGTCTCAATTTTCAAGGGTCAAGTTTCAAGATAATTGGCCATTGATAATTGAGACTTCCTTGAAAATTGAGAATTGAAAATTATGTCAACAACCCCTCGATCACCCGCTGCCAACCGCGCACCTCGGCCTCGTATTCTGGCCCCGTTTTTTGATGAATCCCTGAAAACCCACGCAGCCTGTGGAAAGCAACCCAATCACTTCAATCAGGGAAAGGCGAAATGATTGGGTTCTGATTTCAGACATTTTGATAAGCGTTGATGAAATCGTTCCTGTCGATTTTGGATTGTCGGCAAATCGCACGAAGAGTCGGGGCTTTGATGATTCGGTGATTGGGCATTGTCAGAGGCGTCACGGTTCCGTCCGAGTTTTGTCGCCGCATCGAAATGTGTTCATTTTCACGAACAACTTCAAACCCCAGAATGCCCAACGCACGCAGCACTTTCTTTTTGGGCGCATCTACAGGGAATTTTGGCACGACTAAATTGTGGTTTCCGTCACGAACGCATCCAAAACCGGCTCATCGACATCCAACGCGTTCGAGCCAAAACTCTTCAAGTGGAAATTCAGCGCCGATTTCACATCCGCCAGCGCTTCCTCATAAGTATCGCCTTGGCCAATCACAGCACCGCTGATACCCACGGGATAGGCTACAAAACAATCCGCGTGCTTTTCGATAATGAGCTTCAGGTTCGTCATAATTGGAGAGGGTAGCGTATCCACCTCGAATAGCCAATACCATTACGGCCGGATTGCCTCACATTGGATGTAAGTCACGCGCGTCTTGGGGTCGTATGAAACGAAGGTGTGATAAACGGGAATGTGCGGCTCGGCCGAGGTGGGGGTCGAACAATGTAAACTTAGCTCAACAGCCCCTCGATCACCCGCGCCTTAGGCACGAGGGCGTGGGGACGCTCCAATGAATCGTAAAGCTCGGTTCGGTGATCGAGGCCGAGTTGGTTGTAAATGGTGGCAACGATGTCGCCGGGGGTGACGGGGGCCTCGACGGGAACCGAGCCGGTGCGGTCGCTGGCCCCGTGGATGTGGCCGCCTTTGAAACCGCCGCCGGCGAGCATCACCGTGTAGCAATTGTTCCAGTGATCGCGGCCGGCGTTTTTGTTGATGCGCGGCGTGCGCCCGAAGTCGCCGAGCACGGCCACCACGGTGCGCTTCAAAAGGCCCCGCTGCTGGAGATCGGCGAGCAGGCTGGCGCAGGCGGCATCGAACTGCGGCAGTAACGGATTTTTCAGTTTCTTGAAATTAGCACCGTGAGTGTCCCACGTGGCATTGGCGTCGGGCGCCCAGCTCATGGTGACGACGCGGGTGCCGGCCTCGATGAGGCGGCGGGCGAGCAGGATGCTTTGGCCGTAAATGTTGCGGCCGAAGGCGTCGCGGGTCTTGGCGGGTTCGCGGTTCAGTTGGAATGCTTGTTGGGTGGCGTCGCTGGTAAGCAGGTCAAAGGCGCGCCTTTGGAAATCGGTCATCGCCTCGTACGGCGTGCGGCCGGTGGGGAGTTTTTCACCGAGGCCCTGATCGAGCGACCGCAGCAGTGTGTCGCGCCGGGTCATGCGGCGGCCGGTGACACCCGGTGGCAGGGACAGATTGCGTACGCGAAAGTCTGGCTTGTTCGGGTCTTCCAAAACCCAAAACGGATCGTAACTTGCGCCGATGAATCCAGAGAGGAAGCCGGGTTGCAACGGGCCGTTCGCGCCTTCTTTCGTCTTGTACGGCAGCGAAACGTAGGGCAACGCATTGCGGCTGGGTGGGCGCAGTTTGGCCATCACCGAGCCGATGCCGGGATAGTCATCGGGCCGAAAGCCGCCGCCGAATTCGCCTCGGTCATGGCCGGTCAACGCGGCATACACGGCGGCGGCGTGCGAATTGTTCACGCTATGATGCATGGAGCGCACGAGCGTGGTGTGGTGCATTTGCTTGGCAAGGCGTGGGAGCAATTCGCAAACCTGCATCCCCGGCACCGTGCTGCGGATGGGCGAGAACTCGCCGCGGATTTCCTTGGGCGCGTTGGGTTTCATGTCCCACATATCGAGATGCGGCGCGCCGCCGTTGAGAAAAATGATGATGCACGAATCCGCCTTGGCAGTTTTGCCGGGGCGTTCACTGGCGAGCAGACGCGGCAGCGAAAGGCCAAGCGCCCCAAGGCCACCCACCCGCAGGAATTCGCGCCGCGTGTTCATGTTCGAATTTATCACAGAGGCATAGAGCTTTCTTCTCCGGGTTCTCTGTGGTTATGCAATAATTTCCTTCACCACGCGGCCGTGCACATCGGTGAGGCGAAAATCTCGGCCGTCGTAGCGGTAGGTTAGTTTTTCGTGGTCGAGGCCGAGTTGGTGCAGAATGGTGGCGTGGAGGTCGTGCATGTGCACTTTGCCTTCGACGGCGTGGTGGCCGTATTCGTCGGTGTTGCCGTGGGCGATGCCGGGCTTGATGCCGCCGCCGGCGAGCCACACGGTGAAGCCGTCGGGATTGTGATCGCGGCCGGTGCCTTTGTTTTGCGCGTAAGGCGTGCGGCCGAATTCGCTGCCCCACCAGACGATGGTGTCCTCAAGCAAGCCACGCTGTTTGAGATCGGTCAGCAACGCCGCCACGGGTTGATCGCTGGCGCGGGCGTGCTCCATGTGCTTGGGCATGTTGGAGTGCTGATCCCACGATGGATTGTTGCCGTTGTCGGTGTAATTGACTTGGACGTAGCGCACGCCGGCTTCACTGAGGCGGCGGGCCATTAAACAATAGCGGCCAAAGTTGTCGGTCGGTTTTTGGTCAATGCCGTACATCGCGAGCGTCTTCGGATTTTCCTTGGACAAATCGAGAATGCCGGGCGCGTTATTTTGCATTCGCCAGGCGAGTTCGAAGGAGCCGATGACGGCGTTGAGTTCGTCATCGCCGGGACGGCGCTTGGCTTGTTCTGCGTTGAGCGCGCGCAGGAGTTCGAATTGTTTTTGCTGCTCCTTGGGGTCGATGCCCGGCGCGGTGATATTTTTAATCGTCGAATCTTTGGCCGGAATTCCGGCGCGGCCGATGGGCGTGCCTTGATAGGCGGCGGGCAAAAAAGCATTGCTGTAATTGCGCGGGCCGCCGTTGCCCATCGAGGGGCCGATGCTAATGAAGCCGGGGAGGTTTTCGTTTTCCGTGCCGAGGCCGTAATTCACCCACGAACCCATGCTGGGGCGGATGAGATTGATCGTGCCCGAGTGCATGAAGAGCGTGCTCGGCCCGTGGGCCACGCCCTCGGTGTGCATGCCTTTGAGAACGCAAAGATCGTCCACGTGCTTGGCCATGTGCGGGAAAAGTTCGCTAACGGGCTGGCCGCATTGGCCGTAGTTTTTAAATTTCCAGAGTGGTTTCTTGACGGCATGTTCGACGATTTTGCGCGTCTTGGCCAGCGTACGGGCGTCGTCAAAGCGCACCATTTTGCCGTGGTCATCGATGAGCTTTTGTTTGTAGTCAAACGAATCCACCTGGCTCACGCCACCGGCCATGAAGAGAAAAATCACGCGTTTCGCTTTGGGCACATGATGCACGAGTTTCGCCGCGAGTAAATTATCTCTGGCCGCCGCGCGATGAGCCAACGCACCGAGCGCAAGCGAGCCAAACCCGCAGGCGGCACTTTTTAGTGCGTCCCGCCGAGAAAAAAATGATTGATCAGTGAATAGATTCATGACGAACGGCAGTTTGACGTATCAAACTGGAGAAAATTCTAACCTCTCTGTCGATTTCTATCAAGCCTCGTCGGGCTTGAGAGCGATGTCGGGTTCATCGTTTACCTCCGAATCAGAGGATTGCTTTCGGCGCGCGCCCAAGCCTGCAATGAACAGGCCGATCACGAGCGCGATGAGCGGTGGCGTGGTGGGCGGTGCGGGCGCGTGATAGGTAAACACAAGGGTGCGGGCTTGATTCGAGGCCGGCAGGTGGACTGCCCGCGCATGGTTATTGGCCCGGAGCAGGGTAACAGGGTGGCCTTCGAGGACCGCATTCCAGTGCTCATCAAACCGATCGTTGAGCAGCATCATGGCAGCGTAGTCGAGCGGGGGAATTTTCACTTCCACGCGCGTGGCACTGACATCGACTAATTCGATAGCGGGCAGGTCTGAAGTTTGAGAGGGCTGTTCCGGTTCGGGCAACTCGTTTGCGCGAAGGATCACCTGAGAGTGGGGATCAAAGCCGGGGCTAAAGAGAATGGTGTTCGCGGTTGCTTCGTCCACGCCCTGCCGCCAGTCGGCAAATAATTTCGCACGCGGGAGGGCCCCGGTAAATTCCATGAGTACGACCGGCGCGTTGGTGGAATTAGCCCCCTCGGCAGGAGCAGGGACGAGCCCCAAATGCATTGCCTCCATCCGCTTAAACCGCCGCAGCACGGGATCGAGTGTTTGGTTTAACGCGTTGCGGTAGGTGGGCAGCGGCTGATCGCCGAGTTTGGAACCAACCTGAACCATCGCGGTGAGTTCCGCATTACCGGCGTGGCAAATAAAATAGCGCGTGCTCGCAAGTTCCCATTGGCGGATCAGCAACCGAATCGCATCAGCGGGGTGGATTTCCTGTGCGGAGCCGCCATGGGTCGGCGGTTGAAAATCCGCCGAGCGCGCCCGAGCGATGCCGTATTTCGGAAACAGATGTGCCGTCCATTGTTCACGATACGCCTGCCTTAAGACGTTGATGGTTTCGTGCGCCAGAATCTG
>CAUZWB010000115.1:0-6553 GCA_963583525.1 Verrucomicrobiia bacterium
GGCAAAGGCGTGCGCGGATTTGCGCCGGATGACCACGTGGTTTTCACCTTCATCCCCAGCTGCGGCGCGTGCCGCTACTGCGCCGAAGGCCGCCCTTCCCTTTGCGAACCGGGGATGGACGCCAACAACGCCGGCACGTTGATGAATGGCGCCCAACGATTCAG
Source organism: Verrucomicrobiia bacterium (assembly GCA_963583525.1). GTDB lineage: Bacteria > Verrucomicrobiota > Verrucomicrobiia > Limisphaerales > UBA1100 > JACNJL01. The sequence goes on from CAUZWB010000115.1 coordinate 165, forward strand.
CCGCAACGGCAAATCGTATTTTCACCACTGCGGCGTGTCCGGTTATTCGCAATACACCATCGCCCTGCCCGGCTCGTTGGTGAAGATTGACAACGACTTGCCTTTCGAGCACGCCACGCTTTTTGGCTGCGCGGTGATGACCGGCACGGGCGCGGTGATGAATACCGCTGACATTCGCCCCGGCCAATCGGTCGCGGTGTTCGGCCTCGGCGGCGTGGGGCTTGCCGCGTTGATGGGCGCGAAGGCGTGCGACGCGGGCACAATCATCGCCGTCGATTTACTGGAATCAAAACTCGAAATGGCCCGCAACCTCGGCGCAACACACACCGTGAACGCCGGTGAGTGCGATCCCGTGGAAGCCATTCGCGACCTCACTGGCGGCGGTGTGGAGTTCGCCCTCGAAAGCGCCGGCCACGCGAAGGTGCTGGTGCAGGCGTACGAATCCACCGCGCGCGGCGGCACCACCATCGCCATCAGCCTGCCGCATCCGGAACATCAATTTAGCATTCCCGCAGTGTCACTCAGTGCGATGGAGAAAACGGTGAAAGGCTCCTACCAAGGCAGCTGTATCCCCGGCCGCGACATCCCGCGTTTCATCGAAATGTTCCGCGCCGGCAAACTCCCCGTGGATCAATTGCTCACCGACACCATTCCATTGGAAAAAATCAATGAAGGTTTCGACCGACTGCAAAAAGGCGAAGTTGCGCGGCAGGTGATTTTGTTTTAGCGCCCGAGGACTTCTTTGATGCGCGCGGCCACGTTGATGGCATCCTCATGGCGGAGACCGTGTTGGCCCATATCCTCGGCGGCGCCGCCGAATGTTTCGAACACAAGACTGCTCCAAATTACGCCTTTGGTGTGGCGCACACTCGCCAGTCGCGACATTTCAATTTCTGATTTATGCTCGCGAAGTGTGAAAAACGTCCAAACCGTTGTGTTGATTTTGCCGCCTCTCACCTCAATCACCGGTGGCCGGAACAGGCACGTGAAATTCCAAGTAGAAAAGAACGCGCCGAACGGGCTCGCCTGCACTGTGATTTGCAACTGCCCCGCCTGCGCCGCCAACAACGCCGCGTTGGCCGTGTTGCAGTGCGGGCACTTTTTTGCTTGGCCATGAATCGGCTCCCGACAACCCTCGCACGAAACCGTGTCCCGAATCGGCCGCGTGCAGTGCGGGCAAAAATAACGCGGATTGGAAATCGCATCCCCGCAATTGGGGCAGACAGTAGATTGGGCTTGGTCTTCGGTTGACGTTTCCATCGCGAAAACCTTACTCGGAAACCATCTTATTTTTCAATACCCCAATCCCGTCGATGCTGGCCTCGACGATGTCGCCGGGTTGCAAGTGCACGCCTTTCGCGTGGCCGACGCCGGCGGCGGTGCCGGTGGAAATGATGTCGCCCGGTTCCAGCGTGACGAAGGCCGACACAAATTCGATCACCGCCGCCACCGGGAAAATCTGCATCGCGGTGCTGGCGTCCTGATGCATCTCGCCGTTGACGGTGAGCTTGAGCAGAAGCGCCTGCGGATCGGGGATGGATTCCGGACACGCAATGCACGGGCCTACGGGGCAACTGCCGTCGTGCCACTTGCCGTGTTGCCAATCGAAAAATTGATCGCGGTCGCGTTCCTCGCGATCTGGGTTCGGCCGAAATCCGCGGTCGGAAATGTCGTTCACCACCGTGTACCCCGCCACAAAACCCAACGCCTCCGCCTCACTCACACCCTTGGCGCGTTTGCCGATCACCACGCCGAGTTCGCATTCCCAATCGAGGTTGTCCGGCGACACAGCTGGAATGGAAATGTCGCCACCGTGACGGTTCAGCGTGGTCGACGGCGGCTTCATAAATACGTACGGAAACGTCCGCGCCCGCTCCACCGCAATCCCGCCGCCTTCTTCGATGTGTTTCGCGTAATTGCCGGCCAACAACAGCAGTTTGTTTGGCCGAGGAATAGGTGTGAGAATTTTCGCATCGACTACCGCCAGTTCCCCTGCTGCCTCCACGTTGGTTTGCAGCCACGATGCCACGCGCAAACCCGCAGGGCGCTCGGGCCCGGCTGGCAGCCAAGTCAGCAAATCATCCGATTCCGCAAGTGTTTCTCCGGCGGCCTTAGCCGCCGCAGCGAACGGAACGACCTTTTCTCCACACATCAAACCGGCTTGCGGTTTCCTGTCCTGTTCAAATCGACAAAGTCTCACGATGATTATTTTTTGTTTTGCATCAGCCAATCTGTAACATCCGTCAAAGGCACTGCGCCCTCACCATCCAGCCAGAGTGGGCCATTAGATAATTTGAGCAGACCAGACAAGTCGCCATATTTCACGGCACCCGGCAAAAAGTTCGGATCGCGATACGATTTCAAATCGGCAAAGCGAAAGCCTTCGGTGTCCAACGCAACTTTGTCGACGGCATCACCGGCGATCGCGCGCGCGGCCGCCACCCACGGACCGGCGCCATCTATGCCTACGAGACAGACCAACTCCGGCTTGGCTTTTTCATAACCGCGCACCCAGGCGAGCACCGTAAGAATATCGTGCACACGATGCGCGAAGAGCGTGTGGTTGTAGCCAAAACTGTAGCCGGCAAACTCGCGACTGTTGCCCACCTTGCGCGTTTGTTTCAAAGGTATCTTCAGGAATTCGCCCTGCTGAAAAAGATCGGCGGACACCACCGAAAACCCCGCATCAAGCAGTTTGCGCACGAGGCCAACGGGCTCGCCATTCTCACCAAACATCCCGTCTTTCCCGTTACCCATCACGCCGATGGCCACCTTCTTATTCCATTTCACTTTCGTCGGGAATAGCGACACCACCGGCACCGCCTCACCATGTTTTTTCAGGCGCAGAATATCGGTGTACATATTGTAGCCATCGCGCTTTTCTTCATCCACTTGATCGCGCGTGATGTCGCTGTACGCCGGAATCCCGCGGCCAATCAAAATCCCCCAGGCCGCACGCAGCTCCGGTTTCGTCATTTGCTTAACCAGCTTTGCGTCGCGGTTGGCAATCCATTTTGTCAGCTGACGCTCAAAGGCATCGCCACCTTTCGGCTTCGGATGTTTGGTGTTCCACACTGCATGTTCTTCTTTGCTCAATAGTTTGAAATCCTTTTCCTCAATTGGCTCCTTGTTACCCCACGTCATGTGTACGTTGAACCAGTCATACATCAAACCGCGCGACACGTAGTTATAGTTGTGCTTGAAATGCGTGAGGTCGGTGCAAATCACATTCTTCTTTTTACCATAGAGGCTATAGATTTTTTGCAGTTCGGGAAAACCATCGGTCATCATCGCCTTAGTCCAGTCGTTGGCGGCGGTCATGCCCTGCGGCTTGGGGGCAAACAACGCGGCGAGTTCCACGTTGCCCGTGCCGATGCGCAGCAATGTGCAGTTCTCGCACGTGCAACCGCCCTGCATCGACGTGCTCACCATTCCGTTGGGGAAAGCCGCGATGGGGCGTGGGTCGATGGCGCACAACAAAATCGTCTGTGTACCCCCGCCGCTGCCGCCGGTCACCGCCATGCGCTTGGGATCCACATCCGGCAGGCTCGCCAGGAAATCCAGTGCGCGAATGCCGTTCCACGTCTGCAAGCCCATGATGGATTGCAGCCGCAATTCCGCTTGAGTGCTGTAAATTCCCCAGCTCTTTTTGCCCTCCATGTCCGGCCGCTGTTTCGCAAACCGATGCGCGAGCTGATACGACAACTGAACGCTGTCCGCATAGCCAATCATGTCGAAGAGCAAAACCACATTGCCCAACCGCGCCAATGTCACCGCCCGTGCCACCTTTGGCATCCTCCCCGATTCCTTAAATTTCTCCGCGCCAATTTTGATCTCGCTCAACACCTTCGCCTCACTGTGCATCTGCAACCGCCCGCCGTGCCCGTGCGGACACAACACCGCCGGCCGTTTACCTTTCGTCTTGTCCGCCGGCCGAAACAAAATCCCAGTCACAAAAAACCCCGGCACGCTTTCGAAATAAACCTTCTCCGACGTGAACCCATCGTGCGTCACCTTCCCGTGAACCACCGCATTGAGCGGCGTCCGTGGCGGCATCGGATACAACCCGTTCGCCACCAGCACGCGCCGGCGCAGCTCCGCCTTGCGCGCCTCCCATTCCTTCAACATCTTCGGCACCCGAAACGGAAAATGCCCGTTCAAATCCTTCAGCGGTTTTAGCCGAATATCATCCGGCAATTTGCCTTTGGGAAACACACGCGGACCTTCGGCAATGATTGTCGATGCCAAAGCTAGAATGCAATAAGTGGTGAGTAGCATTTTCATAATTTAATTCATTTCGGATAAAATTTCTGCAGTCATTTTCAGGCGGGCGAACTTGGGTTTCCAGATTTTGAAACACGCCTCGTGCAGCTCCGGCCAAGGCGAGGCGCAGCCATCGGTGATGGCCGTGACGCGGTAGTTTCGTTGAGTGGCGGCGATGAGCGTGGCGTTCACGCAGACATCGGTGGTGATGCCAGTGATAAACAAATGAGAAATATTCTGACTGCGCAACGCGAGATCCAGCGGCGTGCCATAAAATTTATCGTACGTGTGGCCGCGGATGATGAGTTCCTCCGGGCGCGGTTGCAACGCGGGAATGGTGTCGGCCGATTCCACGCCGGTGCCGGCGTTGTGGCCGATGAGGCAGTTGCTCGATTGGTTGCCAAAGCCGGGCGCGCCTTCGCTGGGCAAATGCTCGGCACCAAAAGGATCGCCCCGAAGGCACGGCACGTTTTCTGCATAGACGAATTCGGTGAAAATCACCGGCGCTTCTGCTGCGCGGAAGGAGTCGATGAGGCTCGCGAGATTGGGAATGATGTCGCGCGCGGCGGCGACTTCCAGCGAAGCGCCTTCGTCGATAAATCCGTGCTGCATGTCGATGATGAGCAGCGCGGATTTGAGCGGGACAAAACGATGGGTGTCGTCGATGACTTTCATTTTGGCTTCGAGAATGGCGTCGTGGGAACTCACAGGAGGAAAGTAATCAGGCAAAAGGTGAAAGTCAAAGGCCGATGAAGGCCCAAAGAATCCTCATTGGGTCTTGGGCATTGGTCATTCCCCGCTAGCCTTGAGCCGTTTGATCTGCTCGGCCTCGAGGCGGTTGAGTTCGTCGTTCAGGCCATAGTTCGTTCGTTTGTTGGCCGAGGCGAATAGGGAGAGCAAGGCAAGCATCAACATCACGATGATAATCGCGCCGCCGCGTTGGCGGGCTCGAATGGATGAAAGGACAATTTTCATTGCAGCGATTACGAATTGGGCACGGCTGAAAATGTGAACAACGGGTGCGTCTTCGCACGGCGAGCGCACCTCCAACATTGAATCTGTTTTTGAACACAAACATTCATGATATTCAGGATTACAAAAAAATCCTGTCCATCGTAAATACCTTTGTTAGAAAGAAGACCGCCCAGGCGGTGAACCGAAATTCACTTCCCAGACGGTCAAGCCCTGTTGAGTTGACATCAGCCGGAGCCGAAGCCGTCTCACCAAGGATGCCTCGGGTGGAGGCGACAAGCCTGAGTCTCACTGGAATTAACCCCGAAAGATTTTTCCCAGCTGAAGGCCCACTCGTAAAAATAGCCCCTCCGAGCCTCTGACTCGGCCAGCTTCCTTTTTAGGTCGCCCTAGAAATTCCACCGACGAAGTGAAAATACCACGAATGATAGAAAGCAAAAGTTAAAGTTATTTCCAGATTTCCACAGGTTATTCACAATGGAAGCAACCCGTTTTTTAAGAGAAAATAAACCCCAACGGGGTTGAATTGGCCCTGATTATTTTTTGGCGTATGCGGCCAGCCAATCGGCCGCAGCTTTTTCGGCGGCAGCTTTTTCTACAGCGGTTACCTTGGGCTCTTTGAGTACCGTTTGCTGCATGCGCGGCAGGAATGCCTTGGCTACTTTGCTGCCCAAGCCATCGGCGATGAGATACCATTTATAGGCGGCAGGATAATCGCGCGCGGGGAGGCCCACCTGATTGTAATACAGCTCGGCCAAACCAAGTTGCGACTCCACGTGGCCTTTCTCGGCGGCTTTGGTGTACCACTCCATTGATTTTTTATAATCACGCGCGATGCCCTGTCCGTTGCGGTACATCCAGCCCACGGTAGATTCTGAAATCACGTGGCCCTTTTCCGCCGCGGCCGAATACGCCTTGTACGCCTCGGCGTAATTGCGCCCCACCCCTTTGCCGGCGTAATAAAGATCGCCCAGCTCGTGCAAGGTGGCGGCATCGCCTTGGGCGGTTGCGGCTTTGACCGATTCAAATTTCGCCTTGGCGGCGGCAATGGCGGGATTCACCGGGGGCACGGGCTGTGCGGGTTTATTTTGCGCCACGGCGTTCAGTGAAATTAACAGGGCGGAAATCAGTAGTTTCTTTTTCATGATAAAAAT
>CAUZWB010000116.1:0-6537 GCA_963583525.1 Verrucomicrobiia bacterium
AAAGCGCCTGTTGCTCGAACTCATCCAAGGCGCCCGTTTCGCCTTCGCGATCGAAGGCGCGTTCAAGCGTGTCGAGGCGTTCACGCAAAGCGACGCGGCGACCGACGCGCTGCGATTCATTGGCGTCAGACAGGCCCACGTTGGGCACGGTAAACTTAGGTGCGTTGGGATCGCCGGTGATCGCAAACGGCGAGTAGCTATCACCGAGATACGCCGGGCCGTTGTAGCTGGTGGGCGGCTTGATGCCCATGTAGCGCGGCAGCGGATTGTTGCGCGGGCTTTCTTGCGCGCGCAGATAATTGGCGATCGACATCCAGTCCGGCAGGCTGGGTTTGGGTTTGTCGCGTTTGGCTTTGTCGCCGGAAAACATTTGCATCGATCCGGCCGGATGACCGGCGGCACCATTAACCATCGAGCGGACGATCGAAAACTTATCGGCAATCTTCGCCTGCATCGGTAGCAGTTCGGTGAAGCGCGTGCCGGGAATTTTTGTGGGGATAGTCGAGAAGGGGCCTCGGTATTCGATGGGGGCCTCGGGCTTGGGATCGTAAGTGTCTATGTGCGAACAACCGCCGGGCAACCACACGAGAATCACCGCCGTCCGTTCGGACTTGGGCTTGGTGGCGTTCTCGGCGCGCACCTTCATCAACCCTTGCAGGCTCAATGCGCCGAATCCGGCGAGGCCGAACTGCAGAAAATTCCGCCGATCCATCGGGCCCGGGCAATGCGAAGTGGGAGTGGGTTCGTTCATAATTTTCCTATTTCTTGGCGGCCGGCAACACCCGAATCGTGATGGGTTCTGAAACCACGATGTCGACGATGTCTTTCTTTTTACCCGGTTTTCCTGATTTGGTGGGCGCGGCATATTTTGAAACCGCCCGGCCATAAAACGCAATGGTGTGTTCGCCGGCCGGCAATTTCATCGCGGCCAGATCCAGCACCGCGTCGTGTTTGTCGGTTTTCAGCCCGGCTTCCACCGAACATTTTTCAAACCCAACCCCAAACGCCTTGAGCTGGATTACGGATCCCGAAAATTCGACACGCCGAATGAGCTGCAATGGGATGGTCAATTTTTCGCCGGTCTTGGCTTCCCAGATTTTTTCCTCCGCCGCGCGAATGGTGATGGGCGCTTCCTCGCCGCCACCGATCGATACCGGCAAATCGGCGAACAATCGCGGGGCTGGAATATCGCTATTATGACTCTTGCTCGGCCAACGCATCGAGGCCAGCTCACACGGCCGCCGCACAGGCTCGCCACCGATCACGCCCCGCCCGAAAATTTTTGCCGTGGCGAGCGCGCGCGGCGCATTGTCCGCGGCGCTAATGATTAAGATGCCGCGCGTTTTCCCTTTTTGAATTCGAAAACCATGGCCGCTCATGCCCGCTGGCAAACCCTCGATGCCCAATTCAATGGCGCCATTAAAACCATCCCGCCGGACGGCCAATACCTCAAAAGCCATCGTGCGGCCTTTGCGCAAGGAAACGGGTTTGGAGAGCGCGGCGCGGTCGCCGTTTCGCAGATTCATATGCAGCGCCCAGGCCACGAGCGTAAAATCGGGCTGAGCCTTGCGGACGATGAGCCGGTAGCGATGGCTCGGAATGCTGCGCGTACCGCCAAACAAATCGCGCACTTGCAGCCGATGCAGGCCGTCTTTTTTGATCGTCAATTTCCCCAGCACATCCGCCGAGCCGGCGTTGTAAGGCGGGCCGTCGTAGGAATAGCCGCCGCTCGAGGGCTTGATCGGAGGGGCGATGTCGTTCAATTCCGCCACGTCAGTCGCCTGCTCTTTTCCATCCACGTGCTGCACGAGCACAAATGGATCCGTCGGCAAACCGAGCCGTTCAGACACCACTTCCACCCACCATACTTCACCCTGTTTTGCGGTGAACTCAAACGTGTCCACATCCGCTGCAGGGAAAAATCGGCCATCGATCTGGCACGGCAGTGAAATTTTTTGCGCTGCGGAAAATGGGTTGTTCGGCTCCACCTCGTCCGACACGGAAACATCCTGTTCAAATTCCGGACGCCACGAAAAGGAACTGACCGTCCGCGCCGAGGGATGCCGGGGCACAATTTCCCCCGCCAAAGCCGCCGACAGCACCAGTCGGTAAAAATAATGCGCGCCGCCCTTGTACGTCAGGTCATGCACCTTGACGATGTACTGACCATCCGCCGGTGCCGTGAAATCCAACAGGCCGCCGAGGCGATCCACCTTCAGGTCGCGGCCCTCCGCGTCGGCGATGATCAGCACCGCGTTCATTCGCGAATCGATGCCACGCGACGCACACTCGACCACCACGCGCTGTCCTTTTCGCGCCGTGAACGAATAATAATCCACCGCCTTCACGCTCATCACCGCGTTACAAACCGAGTTCAACGAAAGTTCCATCGCCTGAGCAAGCGACTGGTTTGGTTTTTTTTGCGTCACTTCCGACCGCGTGCCGACAGTAAAAGCACGGCAGGAGGAAACGCCCAGCCTCGCCATCACGCGTGCCTCGTAAATGCCCGCCGGGATATTCGCTGCGATCGTGACGGAGAATTTATTTTTCGCCGCCGCCGGTTTGGCGGTGATGCCCGGATGCGAAAAATGCATCCCGGTGATGCCGTCCAGATCATCGCCGCTTATGGTGATTTCAAATGTGGTGCCGACCTTGCCGCCCATGGGCAGCGTGGTGAGCAGGCGCGGCGCAGGGAGGATGACTGACTGCCCTGGGGCCGAGGCCGCGAGCCCCAACGCGAATGCGGCGGAAAGCAATCGATGGTTTTTGATTGTGTTGAAAAACATAACTAGTGGTTAAATAAAAATTCTTTGGTGTTCATCAGTGCCCAGAGGAGGTCCTCCAGTTTCTGGCGATGGGCGGTGGCCTTGGGAATCAAATTGCCATTCGCGTCCGAGAGGGTTGCCTCCAAATAATCCAGCGCGATTCGCAGCTCGTCCTTGCGTGGCGCGCGGGCGAAAGCAGCCTGATACATTTCATGAATTTTTTGATCGTTAGCCCGTTTGTCTGTGGCCAGTCGGTTCGCCCGGCCCTTACCCGTCCGCAGCTTGGCCTTGATGTCCGCACCGTTCATCAGGTGCAGGATTTGCGCCAGACTTGATGACTGCGCGCGTTCGCATTCGCAAACGCTCTCGGCCTCAGGTCGGCCAAAGACTTTCAGGAAGGGCGAGGCGCGGTTGTAGCTGTTGTCCGGCAACGCCACCGCGCGCGTGCCCGCGGGCAGGTCGGCAAAAACAGTGGTCGCGCCGGTGAGTTGGTCGATGGAATCCAGCAACACCTCCGCCTGCAAACGGCGCGGATAGAAGCGCGAAAAATTTTGCCGGTCGACGCCGTTGTGCGCATTGGGTTTCGCGCTGAGCTGGTATGTGCTCGATTGCGTGATGACGCGGACGAGCGCCTTGAGGTCAAACCCACTCTCGATGAAATGATTCTCCAGCGCCGCGAGCAATTCGGGGTTGGTCGGCGGGTTGGTGTCGCGAATGTCATCCTCCGGCTCGATGAGGCCACGCTTGAAAAAATGTTTCCAGTATCGGTTCACCAGCGCCTTGGCAAAAAACGGGTTGTCCTTCCGGCTCATCCAATCGGCGAGCTGCAGCCGCGGGTCATCGTCCGGCGCAATCTTCGGGATCGCATCGCCCAGCGCGGCCGGACGCAGCTTGTTGCCGGTCTTCACATTGGCCGCCTCGGCCGTGCCGCGTTTGTGAAAAATCATGTCCTCGCCCTGAATGCCCGTTGGCTTGCGGCCCACGCGGCTGAAGAATGCCGTGAAACTATAATAGTCATCCTGGCTCCAGCGCTCGAAGGGATGGTGGTGGCATTGCGCGCATTGCATTCGCACGCCGAGGAAAAGTTGTGCCACGTCTTCGATTTGTTTTTTGGGATCCTTCACGCGCTTGTACCACGCGACCGGCGGGTTGCCCATGATCGTGCCGGTGGCCGCCAGCAGTTCGCGGGTCATTTGGTTATAGGGCTTGTTGGCCAGCAACCCGTCGCGCACCCACGAGTGAAACGCAAAGTTCGCGGTAATGTCGCTGGCAGAATCGCGTCGGTTTTTCAATAGCATGGTCCATTTGTTTGCGAAAAAATCCGCGTAGTCCGGGCTGCGCAAAAGCGTGTTGATCCATTGGTCGCGCTTGTCCTTGGCCGTGCTCGCGCGGAATGCCTCTGCCTCTTTTAACGTCGGCAGCCGTCCGGCGATGTCCAGTGTGACGCGCCGCAAAAAGGTATTGTCATCGATCCCCGCCGACGGTGGAATGCCAATCTGTTTCAAGTTCGCGAAAACAAATTTATCGATGAAATTTTTTTCCGGCGGCATTTTCCCAACCGGCGCGCCCAGCGGAATCGCGGCATTGAACACGCCCACTTTGCCGGCGTACCGCACCATGATCGCCACCTTGCCGGGCAAGTCACTCACCGCAACGCGTCCGCCATCGCTCACCGTCGCCATTGCTTTGTCGTTGGCTTCGTACAGCGCAAGGTGCGTCACGTCGCGAACGCTGCCGTCCGAATAACGCGCGGAAATTTTTAATTGCTGCGCTGAGTTTTTCTTCAACGTGCCCTGCGCGGGCGTTACCGAAATGATCGCCAGCTTGGGATCCGCTGCGCTGCTGAATGGCATCCCCTGTGAAATCCAATTTCGCAACACGCGATAGCCCGTGGAATCAACCGGCAACTTCCGCCCGCCACCATGCGGCACCGTGCCCGAGGCTTTTAACAAAAGTAAGCTCTGATCCGGCGCGGCCATGGTGATGCGTCGCCCGCGCGATTCCTTCACCAAATGCTCGTAATCCTCCTCCGGCTCAAACCCCAGCAGCGATAACCGAAACCCATTCTGTCCCATGCCGGCCTTCGCGTGGCACTCCCCTGCATTGCAGCCGGCTTTGGTAAAAACCGGCACCACATCATTGGCAAAATTCATCCGCACGGCCGCCGCCGCCACAGCGTTGGGTGCCAGCCACAACAGTGCAGCCAATAACACCATTGCCGTTAAACATCGACTCGTCGTCATCTCGCAAAGCCTCTCTAATTTGAACGAACTTTTCAACTCTGAATGATTGACGAATTTACAGGAAACGCCATTCAAAACGAGCTGCAATCTATGCATTGCTCAAGCCTACAGTTTCGCCGGATCGAGCACGGCGTGTTTCACAGTTTTCCGTTGCCAAGTGTAAGTGATGTGGACTTTGCCGTCGCGGGTTTGGATGACGGCGGGGTAGGAATATTCGCCCGGTGCGCGCTCGAGGATGAGGACAGGTTTCCAAGATTTGCCATCCGTGGAGATGGCGACGTTGAGCATGTTGCGGCCGGATGGGAAAATGATGCCGCGCGTGGTGTGGTTATACACGATGAGTTGGCGACCGTCCTTGAGGGTGACGGCGTCGGTGCCGGCGTTCGGGTTTGGCAGTGGCGAGGCGGTCATTTTGCTCCACGTTTTGCCGCCGTCTTTAGACCAGCTTTGGGTGACAACTTTTTGTTGGCTGCGACACATGATTTGCAGCGCGCCGTTTTTGTGGAAGAGCACGCTCGGTTGGATGGCGCCGAACTCTTTGCCGTCGTTGATGGGGCCGATGACGCTCCACGTTTTGCCGAGGTCACGAGTGATTTCAAAGTGCACGCGCCAACCTTTGTGCTCGGTGCTGGTGGGGCAAAGAATCGCGCCGTCGGCCAACTGCACCGGTTTGTTTTTCACCGGTCCAAGCAAGTGGCCGACTTTGTCGTTCTTGCCCAGCTTGCGGCGGTTGCCCCACGTTTTGCCGCCGTCGGTTGAAGTCATCAACATTCCCCACCAACGGCTCGGCGAGGGGCCTACTTTATAAAAGAGCATCAACGGCCCTTTGCGCGGCTGGAATAAAACCGGATTCCAGCAGGGAAATTCTTTGACCTCGCCTTCCGAGCCATCGGCCACTTCGACGGGGATGGTCCATTTGCCATTGACTAATCGCGCCACGCGAATGCCCACATCCCGGTGCTTCTCGCCAGTGCCGGCAAACCACGCGGCCACGAGCGTGCCCTTCGTCGTTTGCACAATCGTCGACGCGTGGCACTGCGGCGTGGCCCGGCCTTCGACCGGATAAATCAGCCCCGCCGACAGCAACGCCCCCTCGCCCGGCTTGGCCAAAGGCGGCAACTCAGCGGCGCGGCCATTCACCGTCACAACCAATAACGCAATTACAAGTGACTTCATTTTTTTCTCCGTTTCAACCAATAGCCGAACTCCGGCCGTTTTTTCCATTCCTCGAAATACGGTTGGTAGGCTTTCATATCCGACCAAAAAATCCGTGGCGGCTGTGGGCCGACTTTGCCCTCGGGATAATCCTTGCCCGATTTGCTCGCCTCGATGGAGGCGTTGGACGCCTCCAATTGCTCGCGCATTCGTCGCGCAATCTCTGGCTCGCTCTTAATGAGATTTTTTCTTTCCGCAACATCCGCTACGAGATTGTACAATTCCAGTCGGTGACCGTTTTTGCCGGGGAACGATAGCAGCTTGTAATCGTTATCAATTATCGCCAAGCGATTGCGACTGTGAAACGGCAACGG
>CAUZWB010000117.1:0-6515 GCA_963583525.1 Verrucomicrobiia bacterium
CGAACTTCTCTGCACCCCTTTCCCAGCGCTATAAGATACTGCAAGATTCTGCTGCGCGTTCGCGTGTCCTTTTTCAGCAGCCTTACGCCACCATTTAACTGCTTCCTTGGAATCCAATTCTACGCCCTGACCATTTGCATACATAAAGCCGAGGCTGAAAAGTGAGTCAACCTGCCCTTGCTCGGATGCGAGAAGAAACCACTTTTTCGCCTCTTTGGCGTTTCTCCGCACTCCTATGCCGTAAAAGTAGATGACACCGATGTCGTTTTGCGCCCCCGCATCCCCTTTCTCTGCCAATGCCTTCAGAGACTTGAGGTTCTCAGGCAGCTCGTTATCCGCCCCCATCAAAGGCACACACAAACAAAACAAAACTGTGAGTAGATTTTTTATGCTGATCCTTATTTCTTGTCCTGAATCTTCAGTTTTTCAAACTTGGCTACTTTCACAGCCTTGATGTTTCCATCTGAACCATCCTTACTCGTGGTTCCATCGGCACAATAAAGGCTTTTATTACTAGGCCCGCGCAATACCCCGTAGCCGCAATTGAAATTATATTTGCCCACCATCTTGAAATCCGGTGTGGTTTTCAAGAGCACATTGCCATAGCACGCAAACCACCAATGGCCCTGAGCAAAGGCCGCAGCCTGAATGCCCAATCGCGTCCAACCGCTCTGGATTACGTGGCGTTTCTTGAAGTTGAACTTGCTGTCATACTCGTACACGTAATTTTCCGGCACGCCCTCGGGCAAGCCGCCTACTACAAGAAATCGACCATTCTTGACGGCAATGCCACCGGCACCGTGCTTAACCTGTTGTACCTCGTGCTTGGAGATGAGCGATAAATCCTTGGAGCTATACACATACACCCAGTTGTCTGAATTGCCCTTGGGATCATTGAAGGCACCAAAATTGACCGCGCAGTAAATCTTGCCATTTGCAAAACAAACATCCCCGTGATGATCCGGCACTTCAATCTTCTTCATGACCTTGCCCTTGGTATCGGTCTTGACCAGTGCCTGTGTGAAGCTCCAGAAAAGATTGCCATTACTTCCTCGGCAAACCCCCTGCAAATGTCCGGCGTACTTGCCCTCGCACACGACTGCTTCAGGCGATATTTTGGCCTTGGATTGATTGGCTTTCGGGTTTTGGTACTTTGATAAATCAAACTGCGTGCGCGTGCCTTTCATCCGATCCAGTTCCTTTTGTAATTTGGCGCGGATGGTTCGGGTCTTGGCATCCAGTTTCCCGGGGCTCACCGGATTCTTTTCCAGCACGTCCTCATACACGTTAAAAAATTTGCCATCCGGATACAGTTTCCAGTCGGACGTGCGGGCAAACTCCTTGCCTTTGAGCCCGCCATTGCGCGCATACCAGCAGTAGCTCACTTCCCGCGCCGGTTTGCCGCCCTTGAGGTGCCCAAGAAAACTCACCCCATCAATCTTGTGCTCCACCTTCGCGCCGCCCACCTCGGCAATGGTCGGTAGGATATCGCTGAAGTTCACAATGGCCAGTGTGGTTTGGCCCGCCTTGATGGTGCCCGGCCAACGGACAATGAATGGCACGTGGTTGCCCGCATCGGGCATACTACCCTTGCCACCCTGGATCACACGGCCATTCATCACGCCGCGCACGCTGGTGGCTGTGCCATTATCGCCCGTAAAAATAATGAGCGTTTTTTCGGTGAGTCCTTCTTCCTCCACCTTGGCCACGATCTTGCCAACGATCTTGTCGACATACGCCACCATCTCGCGGAAATATTTGGGGTTCTTCTGGGTTTTGCCTCCGCCCTCTGCACCCTCTGACTTTGGGTCCCAATCCTTGCTATCGGGCGTCGGTTCAAAAGGCCAGTGAGGCAGAATCATGGGGTAGTAACCAAAGAAAGGTTTGTCCTTGTTGCGTTCAATAAAATCACAGAGGTAATCGCTGGCAACATCAGGGCCATACTTTCCGGGGTAATCGATCTCCTTGCCGTTTACTTCCATGCCCGGATTGGGATAGCGCGCGGGCCGACGTGTCAGTTGCCAAAGGCAGTGTTCATCAAAGCCAAAATTCCCGGGCGCCTCCATGCCACCCATTAACTGCCACTTGCCCACGATGCAGGTTTTGTAGCCGGCGCCTTTCATCACGTGGCCGAAGGTCTTGGCCTTGGGATCGAGCAGACCAAACTTGACGTAGTTTCTCTGATTAAAAATGCCAGTCATGATCTGCACGCGCGAAGGCGTGCAGATGGGCTGGGAATAGCCGTGGTCAAAGCGCATGCCTTCTGCGGCGAACTTGTCGATATTTGGCGTAGAATAATGATCATTCTCGTCCGGATTGGCTTTGGGATAGTTGTACTTGACGATCAGATCACGATAAGCACTCACGCATTCCCAACCCATGTCATCGGCCATGATGACAATGACATTGGGCTTATCGGCAAAGAGCGGCAGGGCCAGGAGGCCCGCAAGGAGGAACAGGATTCGTTTCATTTCGTTTTATTGGGATAGTTGAGCTTAGTTAAAGCGACCTGTAATGCGGCATGCTCCTTGACCGCTTGCCCGGTCACTTTCTTTAGCGGGTTCTTCTCCATCGCATCATTGCGCACATCATAAAAGTTGCCATTATTATAGAGCTTGAAACGTTGGGTTCGCACCCACGCCTTACCACCCTTGCTTTCGGAAAAGGCAAAGGAACGGGTTTTGCGAGAGTTGCGAGGGAGTCCAAACAATCTGGGGGCGAAACTAACCCCGTCAATCTTGTGGCCGACTTTCGCTACGCCAAGCTCTGCCAAGGTCGGCAGCCAGTCACTGAAATCCACCAGCCCATCATTATGACTGCCGGCCTTGATATAACCGGGCCAGTTGGCAATGAGGGGGACATTGGTGCCGATATCCAGCAGCGTCCCCTTGCCGCCGGGAACCCGCAGGCCATTACGTATGGAGTAGACATTCTCATACTCGTACTTGCGGCCCTCAATATGCCGCAGCTTGGAACGTTTGGCTGTTCCGTTGTCGCCAGTGAACAGGATGATCGTGTTTTTGCGCAGGCCAAGTTGATCGATCCGGCCCACGAGTTTGCCCACCATCTCATCCATGCTCTCAACCATCTCGCCATAATTCATCCAGCGATCCTTGCCCGGCATGTAAGGGACCTGTTTCGGGATGTCATCAGTCACATCATGGGCCAAAGCCATGGAGTAACAGGCAAAGAAAGGCTTCTTGGCCTCGGCGCTTTTCTCCATGAACCGCCCGAGAAACTCCACGTAAAGTTCTGGCCCATACTTGCCTTTGGTGTCCGTCCGAAGCCGTCCGTTTTCATAAATGTATGGCTCATGAAACCGCGCCCCCTCGTGCCAGCCGAAAACACTCCATTCATCAAAACCCATCCGGGCGGGTTGCTCAGTGTCTTTTTTCATCAGGCAAAGCTGCCACTTGCCAGCAATGGATGTAGCATAACCTGCACGTTTGAGCACCTGCGCCACAGTATTTTTTTCCTCCACCTTGGGAAACGAGCCCCAGCCGGACTTCAGTCGGAACGGATACTTGCCGGTCATCAGGCAAACGCGCGTGGGATGACATACCGGCATGCTGAAGCAATAGTCAAACCGCATACCACCCTTGGCCAGCGCGTCGATGTGCGGCGTCTTCCAACGCTCGCCACCATAGGCACCAATCGGCTCGCACCCGACGTCATCAGCCATAATCAAAACGATGTTTGGCTGCAATACAATCTCCGGCGACACCTTAGCGGCAATCAACGATACGCTAGTAATAATTAGAAACAGGAAGGTTTTCATTGTAATTTCTCCGGGATGCCTTGGATGATTTTATCCTTGGGAAACATCATCTTCACTTCCGCCAAAACTGCTCCGCGGTCATCGGCCAGCGACGTGTAGCTGACCGTCTCGCCATTGAGGTACAGCGCCCACTTGTTACATATAAAACAAATCGCCACCTGCGCCTCGAGGTCTCCGAGGCGGAAGCGCAACAGTACGCCTGGGTCAAAGTGTGATTTTTCGTCGTGGCGAGTGGTCGAGTCCGCATTGGCAATCAACAAGCTGCGCAGGCGACTTGTGGCTTTACCTCTGAGCGTGCGGCCATCCCGACTGATGGTATAATAGAGAAAACGTTTATCATTGGGTTCAGCATTGAGTCGGTGAGGGATAATTTGCGCTGACTCAGAGATCAGTTTACTAAAAAGCTTCATGGGCGGACGCGTTCGGCCCGATGTTTTTTGTTTTACGATTTGCTTTTCAAAGGACTCAACCAACCCAGGTTCATCGAGCCATAGATTCCGTGTTTCACCAATGTCCCTGGCCAAATTGTAGAGTTGGCCGCGCGGCCCCTTCGGCACCGGTTGTACACGGCGCGGATTAGAAAAACCACCGGATCCGAGCGAAGGGATGTATTTATAATGACCCTGACGTACAGCCATGTGCGTTGGCCTAGTGCCGGTGATGAGCTGTTGCCGTGCGGTTTCCCGTTGACCCACCAGTACCGGCAGGAAATTCTCGCTATCCTCCCCCTCGTTATCGGCCAGTTTGCGTCCGGTAAGTGCGGCAAAGGTCGCCATCAAATCCGTCTGGCAAATCAGTGCGTCGCTTGTCGAGTTGGCCTTCACCTTCCCGGGCCAGCGAACGATGAACGGCATGCGATGGCCTGCCTCCCACGCGTCAGCTTTCATACCGCGTAAAGGTGTGGTAGCGCTGTGACCGAAGCGTTTCGAATCGGCGTCATACCAAACCGGCCCGTTGTCACTGGTGAAAATGATGAGGGTGTTTTTGGAGAGTTGGCTGCGATCAAGGGCGGACAGGACTTGACCCACGGTGTCGTCGACCATTGCCACAAAGTCACTGTACATGTTGTTCGTTTTGCCTCGGAATTTCTTCGTGGGCAACCACGGCGTATGTGGTGCAGGTAAAGCCACATACAGAAAAAACGGCTGCTCATTTCCCTTTCGTCCCTCAATGTATTTCACCGACTCCATCGTGAATCGTGGCAACACCTCCTCATGTTTAAAGTTTGGTGCAATCGGGCCGCCACGCCAAAACTCTCCTTGGATACGACTCCAGCCCTCCGTATTGCGGGGACCAACTGTACCTGTGGGCGCGATCACCGCCTTGCGGCCGCTGATGTAATAGTACGGCACAATATCCAGCGAGTGCGGCATGCCGAAGTAAAAATCAAACCCGCGATCTACTGGGCCGCCAACCAGCGGCTTGGAGTAATCATAATTCGGACCGCCAGCAAACCCGAGATGCCACTTGCCCACCATTGCCGTAGCATATCCCTTCTCCCGTAATGCCGAGGGAATTGTTGTTCGCCCTTTCTCGATCAACGCCCGGCTGCGCCAATCCAGCTTTATCCGGTGTGGATAACGTCCTGTGAGCAGTCCATAACGAGTCGGCACACAAAATGACGCCGGCGCGTGGGCGTCCGTAAACCGCATTCCCTCACGTGCCAAACGGTCGATATGATGTGTGGGATTCTTGGATTTTGGATTATAGCAACGCGCATCGCCATACCCCATGTCATCAGCCAGAATCACTACGATATTTGGCAAGCGATCCTTCGCGGAAGCCACGAAGGCAACGAACGAAAACCCAATGGCAAAAAAACGGCGCATGCGCAATTGAACCATCACGACACGGGAGGGGCAAGGTGGAACCCAACATTCCAATTAATTGTGCGCCAGCAATTCCTTCGCGGTCACGGCAATCTCAGCGCGTTCATTTTCTGTCACTTCGTGCAACAGCGGCAGGATCGGCCCCGTGTCGGCGATGCCGGCCTCGGCTACGGCAGTGTGAAGGACGCGGATGGGGTTGATGGCATTGCGGAGATTTTCGAGGGGTTCGAAGGTTTGGCGAATAGTTTTGGCGGTTTCGTAATCGCCCGCTTTCAGTGCGGCCAACATTTTCATTGAGAGGCTCGGCGCGACGCACACACAGCCGCTGGTGAATCCTTGCACACCGAAATCGCGGAGATGCACGATGGCTGGTTGCTCGCCGATGCCACTGACGATGCGTTGCGGATCAACGCAATCCACGAGCTGGCGAAGATAATCGTCCTGCGCGGGATCGTCACGGACGATGGCATATTTAATCCAGTTCACCACTCCATCGTCCATCAGCGCGCGCGCGTGCTCCGGCTCGAGGTAGCCCTCGAATTTAATGTAAAGCACGATGGGCTTGCCGTAAGCCTCGGCGAATTTGCGAATGCCGGTGGCGACGCCTTCGGGCGTGGCGATGTCGCGCGCGGGCAACACCATCGCGGTGGGGAAATCAAAATCGCGCAGCACAGCCGCTTGGTCGAGCGCCGTGCCGAAGGCGGGGCCGACGGAGGGAATGACCGTCGTGTCCGCGCCGGCGTTGTCCCGCAGCATCGCCAGTGTGTCGGCGTATTCGGCGAGGGCGATGTGATAAAAAACCGCGTTGCCGCCGTAGAGCAATGTGCGAATGCCGCCGTCCTCGAGATGGCGAATGACCTTCGCGTTTTCCGTGGCACAAATTTTCAGCTCCGCATCCCGCGCCAACG
>CAUZWB010000118.1:0-6494 GCA_963583525.1 Verrucomicrobiia bacterium
GCCGGGGAGGGTGCTGATTTTCGGGGTGCGGCCAAATTCACTGGCCATTACGATGAGGGTATCGTCCAACAAACCGCTGGCGCTCAAGTCATCGATGAGTGCGCTTAGGGCGCGATCCATGGGTGGGAGGAGATAATCTTTCAGGTTGGGGAACGCGGCTTGGTGGGTGTCCCAAGTTTCGTTGTTGCCGAGGTTAACCTGCACGAGGTTCACGCCGAGGTTCACGAGGTTGCGCGCCATAAGCAGCGACCAGCCGAAACTGTTGTCGCCGTAGCGTTCAATTTGTTTGGGATCAGCTTTGGAAAGATCAAAGGCATCGTGCGCCTTGCCGTTGGCCAGCAGCGAAAGGGCGGCTTGGCGGTATTTATCAAAGTCCTCCTGATTGGCAGCGGCCTCTAGTGCGCGTGATTGGGTTTCAAGACTTTTTCGCAGCGCGATGCGATCGCTCACTCGGCGCAGGTTTAAGCCTTGTGGCAAGGCGAGTTGCGGTGCGTGGAAGGCGAGGTTCGGATCCTTCATGGCGCCGGTGGCGTGATGGAATAAATATTGTGGATACGCCCCGTAGTGCAATGGATGTTTGGGAGAAGCTTCCAAAAACCACGGGTCGCGCGCGGGGCCCATGCGTCCGGCGAACTGCCCGGGAATGGTGCGGCCGGTGCGATGCTCTATTTTATCCGGCATTACAATCACCGGCGTTGGGGCGTGCCCGCGCGGCTTGAGGAGGGAATTGGTAATGGCGGCGATGCTCGGATCGTCGGTGTCCTGCGGTTTGCTGGAATTAAAGGCCGCCGGCGCGGCGGACATTCCGGTGAGCATCGCATGGTGTCCTTTCGAATGTTCGTTGTGCGGATGAGTGAGCGACCGCACGAGTGCCCATTTGTCTGAACGCTGTGCCAACATTGGCAGGTGTTCGCAAATATGAATGCCGGGCGTCTTCGTGGGGATGGGATTAAACTCACCGCGAATCTCGCGTGGCGCATTGGGTTTGAGATCAAAACTCTCGTGCTGCGCCAAGCCGCCGGAAAGGAAAACATAAATGACTGATTTCCCTCGGGCACCGGGGGCCTCCGCGCGTAGCCGCGCCACATCGCTCATCCCTAATCCCATCAAGCCCAGCGCTCCCGCCCGAATAGCGGAGCGTCTGGAAAATTCGTGTTGGCATTGGCCGAAGCTCATATGACACAACGAGACACCCATTTTCGCGTCCCGTCAAGCAGAGAAGTAATTTTTATTTTACACCGAATTCGGCAATGGAAGCCCACGGGCCGGCGTTGATTTCGGACAGCGCGCGAATGCGGATGAAACGGCCTTTTGCCTCGGCACATTTTAGGTCCTGCGGAGATTTAGTTTTCTTCAATTCGGCCTTTAAGGCTGGGGCATCAAATTGTTTTGGATCATTTGAGATGGTGATTTCAATCTCTTTGATCGTGCCGTTCCAGCCGGCGTCTTGGCGGGCGAGGATGCGGAAACCGGTGAGGATGTGTTCTCGGCCAAGATCGATGATGATCTCGTGCGGGTGCTTTTTAATTTCCGGCGAAAATTGGGTGTGCCAAATTGTATTGGCGTTGCCATCGATGGCGTTGCGGGCGAATTTGCTGTTGCCGGCATTTTCACTACTGGCGTGGATGATTTTGAAATGCTTGTTGGGCAGCAGTCCTTTTGCATTCCATTTGGCTTTGCCGGGGCGCTGCGGGGGGCGGGTGGAACCGTATTTGGCGCGGCGATCCTTTTCGTGATTGGCGCGATCGGGGAAGGTGCCTTCCACGGCGGGCTCGTGCGCGGCGGCGGCGTGGGCTTTGATTTGCGCGAGAATCTTCGGGTTCGCGTCGGCGACATTGTTGGCTTCGCTGATGTCTTGTTTCAAATTGTACAATTCCCACGGCGTATTAGGGCGCGGGCGCACAGCTTTCCAATCGCCCATGCGCACAGCGGTTTGGTTGCCGAGTTCCCAGTAGAGATATTTGTGTTGGGGTTGTTTTTTGCCGAGAAGCTCGGGGAGGATTGAAATGCCATCGGTGTCATTCACGGCGCGGGTGCCGGTGATTTCCGCGAGGGTGGGCATCACGTCGGGGAAATACCACAAATGATCGCTCACGCGGCCGGGTTTGATTTTGCCGGGCCAGCGAATGGCCATTGGAATGCGCAGGCCGCCTTCGTAGAGGTTGCCCTTGCCACCGCGAAATTCCACGCCGGTTGCCGGATGTTTATTGGCGCTGTGTAGGCCGCGCGGATGTGTTGGGGTTTTGAAATAATTATTGCCGCCGTTGTCGCCGCAGAAGAATACGATGGTGTTTTCGTCGAGTTTTAATTCTTTCAGCAGATCGAGCACCTGGCCGACTTGGCGATCGACCATCCCCACCATTGCGGCGTAGCGGCGGGCGGGTTCGGGCCAGTTTTTGTCTTTGTAATCGGCCCACGCGGGATCGCTGTCGGGGATGTCAAAAATTCCGTGCGGCGGTGTGATGGGGAGGTAACAGAAAAACGGTTTGTTCTTATTGGCGCGAATGAATTTCAGCGATTCCTCAAAAATAACGTAATGCGAATATTGCGTGCCGGTGCTGCCGCCTTTGTTTCCGGGCAAGAGAACCTCTTTGCTGTTTCGGATAATGTAGGGCGGATAGTAACTGTGCGCGTGGACTTGGTCGTAGTAGCCAAGGAAAACATTGAAGCCGTGGCGCTCGGGCACGCCGGTGGAGCCGCGTCCGCCGCAACCCCATTTGCCAAAACCGCCCGTGGCGTAGCCGCCCGCTTTGAGAAGGCTGGCGATAGTTTGTTCCTCTGCTCGCATCGGCGTGCCACCGCCATTAACGCGCACTGAAGTGTGGCCACTGTGTTTGCCAGTCATCAACACGCACCGCGTGGGTGCGCACACCGAGGAACCGGCAAGTGCCTGAGTGAACCATACGCCTTCCGCTGCAAGGCGGTCGATGCGCGGGGTCTTGATTGTTTTACTCCCCATAAACGACGGCTCGTAGTAGCCGAGCTCGTCACACATGATATAAACGATGTTTGGCTTGGGGGCAGCGTGAAGGGAAGGCAGTAGTAACAGTGCGAAAATGGGAGCAAAGCGCATGGGCATTTTTGGCACAGTGCACTGCGCAAGGCAAGGAGGTTAATCGTTTTTTGGAACCGGCTTAAAATCGGTCGATTCGCTTGAGAAATTGATGATATGTGGCGTCCACAACACTCGACCTTCAATGCGAGATGTTACGCGGTGATCGGTCCAGATTTCGGGAGTGAGGCGTTTTTGATAGGCAGTGAGTTTAAAGGTATTCACCGTGGCCGCTAAGCCGCCGATGATGTACAAAGGATTAGCCAGCACCACCTCGGCCTTGGCAACTTGAAACTCTTTTTGATCGATCCAAATTTTAATGAGCACGTGCTTCAGTACTTCATTCGCCATTGTTTCTTTAAAAGGTTTTTCGGGGTCATGCAAAAACTGCAAAATATACGCGGGCCGATCATTGACCGTTTCAGTGCCGATCAAGTGGGGGGTGAATTTGTCCTGGTGTTTTTCGATGTTGCGCACCATTAGATTGGCGTCGCCCTTGTGATCCGGATCTTTGGCCGAATCGCCTTTTCCCATAATTTTAATTTGGTGTTTATGGATTTCCTTGCGCTCTTTCTCTACCTGTTCCGGCGTGGGTTTCTTCCCGTCATACAAGAGCAGCACGGGATCCCGATGATCTGAAAACGAAAGGAAGGTCCGCGTCTTGTGGCGTTTCTTTTTGCCGTCCAGCTCATCAATCACGATCTTGCGTTGGAAAGAGTACACGACGCCCGCTTCAGTTTTGAGTTTACGGTGTTTCTCAGCTTCGAGCGCCTTATCGGAAATTTCTTTTGCGGTGAGCGGGCGGGATGGATGCGCGTCGGAACCGGCCGTGGGCAGCGGTGCAACGGCGTTGCCACCAAACGAAATACATCCGGTGAGTGCGGTTAGGGCGAACGCCAGCAATACGTTTGCTCCAGTTTGTGCCCATGAAAATTGTGTGATTTTCATCGAGCCCCAGCCTATGGATTTCTTGATGAAATTGCAAATCAGGATTCAGCGTTTTGAATGATTCAGACTGTTTTTTAAGTGGCTAAACGAGCGGGACCCGTTACGGTGGCGGCGTGAAAATCACGAATTTGAAACAAAAATTGACGGCGCTTGCGCTGGGTTCAGCTCTGCTATTGGGAGTGGGATGTTCCTCCATGCAATCACGAACCGTGCTTCATCAGGACGGCCCGTATCCCGGCGTGCGAAGCCTCGGCCAGAATTATCCGCAGTCTGATTGGGGCGCAGCGCGTTATCCTGCAATGCTCATCGACCTGCCGTTTTCGGCAGTGTTCGATACGCTGGCGTTGCCGGTGGATTCGCTGGATTAGCGCAGGTTATTCCCAAACATTGGCAGGCCTGTGAATAATCAAAAAGCGGCATCGATTCTGCTTTGTGTTTGGGGATGAAAGAAAATGCCATCATCGAAAAATCAGCCCGGAAGGCCAGATTCCAGCGCCACCCCAAGCATCGTCATCAGCTCGGCTCCGATGGCCAGCCGGATGCGGTGATTGAACAGTTTTATGACTGGCTGGATCGCCACGGTCACCGCGCTGCAAATGCGCCCGGCTTAGCCATCCGTGACTAGTGTGATTAGCGCGGTTGTGGTGCGGGAATGCTCTTGGGCAACGGAAGCGCCCCGGGAAGTTTAATGCCGCCTCGCACGCCGATTGAGGGAGCGTTGATTTGTGGGAGCGGCACAGGGGGCAGGGTGGTCTTGCCCGGCGTCACCGGGATGGGGATGATCACTTTTGGCGCGAGCACAGCGGGGGTAGCTCTAATTACAGGTCCGGCGGGCTTGTCTTCAAACTTCAAAATGAACCGGCGTTTTTTTTCCATCACCGGACGGGCGTTGTTGGAATAGCGATCAGTAAACGATTTGATCTGTGCGGCGGAAAACTGGATGGGTTCGGCCATCACGGTCCAAAGAACATTTTCAGAGCAGGGCGGAGTGGTAAGCGATCCGTTGTAACGATAGTAGGAGCGCTTGCCCTCGGGGGGTAACAGGCTCATCGGGCCATCAAGGCGGAAGCGGATGCCACCGTCATTGGGTTTCACCGCGTTCAGATCGGACCAGAGGTCTTTGATAAATCCATGGGCATCGGGTCCCGATTCGATCATCACTCCAATTACCGCCAGTTGATCCTGCGGGATTTGTGGTTTTTTTTGTGTTTCAGCGGGGCTTTCCGGAGCTGGAATGCAGGGATTGCCAAGTGCCTCTTGATCATGCTCTGTCACTAGTTTGTGAACCAAATGCACTTCCATTTTGGCGGCGTTGCCATTGATTTCATGTTCGCTCATAGCGTGAAAATGAAATTGTAATAACTGATATTTTTGGCCATCGATGACGATATAATTTTTGTCGTTCTTGATGTCTACCTGAATTGTGTGGCCGTTATCCCGCAATAAATGCAGGCCGCCGGAATAATGAAATTCAACGGGCTTCAGCGTGGGGAGCGCGAGCGTCTGCTCGGGCAAAATGTTGATGGGCGACTGACGGATGCCCGCCTTGGCGATGGCCCAATCGGATTTCATTTTGTGCCACTCAAAAGGGCCGGTTTTGCCTTCGTACGACCAATGCAGATTTTCGCTTTGGTTCGCATCTGCGTTGGGCGTGATCGCGTCAGGCTCGGCTGTTGTGGGGGTTACTTTTTGAGGAGTTGCGGTTTGATTTCCGGGGGGATCGTTGGCGTTGCCATCAACCGGATAATTGGGCTGCGCTGCGGGAACTTCAATGGTGGTGGTGTTGATTTTTGTGAGTTCAGAAGGGTTTATTCCATCCGGTGCTGCGGGAACGTTTGTGTTATTCAGGATCAGTTGCGGGCTCGCTTTGAGGGTTGGTTCCGTGTTCGTCGCCGTGCTCTGCGGCGAGGTTGGTTCCGAGTTTGTCGTCGCGCTCTGCGGCGAGATTAGTTCCGAGTTTGTCGTCGTGCCTACGGTGTGGTTGCCCTCGTGTTCTGCAGCGTTGGCAGCTGCTTCGGTGGACATTTTTTTGATCATGCCTTTAGCCATGACGGCGATGCCGCCCATGACTGCGAGGAAGAATACGGCGGTGACAATGGCGGCGCCCCAAGGAGATCGTAGGAACTTCTTCATAGTTCCTTTCCAGTATCCTAATCCGCCGATTTCGTCAAGGCAGGATTAGAGGGCGGCTCAAGGCGTGACGGGGTGAAGCGTGTCGCCGGGGGTCAAGTTTTGGATGGGAATTTGGCCGAGATCGGCGGCGGCTACTTCTTGCATGGAATTACTGATTCGCAAGGTGCCCACATATTTGCCGGTGGCTTTGCTCTTCACAATAAACGTATCGTTCTTTTTAACTCCGTGACGAATGCCCACGTTGACGACCGCGAAGCCATGTTGGATATCCACCTTAACGATGCTTCCGATGCTTCCAACGGGGCCGGTGGCAGTGGGGGGCGCGGGGGTTACCGTTGGCTTAATGGCTATGGGAATAGGC
>CAUZWB010000119.1:0-6473 GCA_963583525.1 Verrucomicrobiia bacterium
GTCGTGAAGTGCGCGACCTGCCCACGCTCAAGGCAGCCCTCATGGCTGACAAGGAACGCATCATCAAGGGTATCATTGGTAAACTCATCAGCTACGCACATGGCCGCGAAGTCACCCGTGCCGATCGGCCATACATTGATGCCGTTTACCAAGTCTCCAAATCCCACAACTACTCCCTTCGATCCGCCATCCACGCTATCGTGGTCCATCCGGATTTTGGCCGGAAATAAAATATATTACTCATATAACTAGCATCGAATTTTGATTTCTAAGAAGTTAATGCGAAAGATTCTCTCCATTTGTGGTTGTGTGTGAGTACTCGCCCTGCCTTCGTTCGCGCGATGTAATGACCCGATGGCCTCATCTTTGGTGCTTCGGCCTTGCATCCTCCTCTGACCAAACATAATAATCCGGTAACCGAATTCACCATGAAAACCACCCACACCCGCCGTCAATTTCTCGCCACGTCTACTATCGCCACCGCAGCCATCGCGATGCCGCAGTTGTTGTTGGCTAACAAGAACCCCAAGCAACTCGTCATTGGCGAGGGCGAACATAAGTTTGAGGTGCAGCACGATTGGGCGCGGTTACCGGAGAAGTATAGTTGGCAGACGACCCACAACGTGGCGGTGGATGCCGAGGGACTGCTGTACGTCATTCACGAGGGTCGGGCGAATCTCAAGGACCATCCGTCCATTTTTGTTTTTGACCCGCACGGAAAATTCATTCGCGCCTTTGGCAAACAATTCCAAGGCGGCGGGCACGGCATCGAGGTGCGCACGGAGGGCAAGGAGCAGTTTCTTTATGTGTGCGCGTATCAACAGGTGAAGTCCTTCGCCAAGTTCACGCTCAAGGGCGAAACGGTTTGGGAAAAGTACGCGCCGATGGATAGCGGCGTTTACAAAAAGGACGAGGACAAAGTGCGCGTCAAGCGCTGGGGTCGCGACGCCTTTATGCCCACTAACTTTGCCTTCCTCAACGACGGCGGCTTTTTGCTTGCCGACGGCTACGGCTCCTGGTGCATCCACCGCTTCGACAAGGACGCCAACTGGGTTTCCAAATTCGGCGGTCCCGGCAAGGGCAATGGAAAATTCAATTTGCCACACGGCATCTGGATGGATCGCCGCCCCGGCCGCACCGAACGCGTCGTCGTCTGTGATCGCGCGAATCACACGCTGCAATACCTCACACTCGAAGGCCAACACCTCACCACCCTCCGCGGCTTCGGTCTCCCCGCCAACATCGACACCTACAAAAATCTAATGCTCGTCCCCGAGCTTCACGCCCGCGTGACATTGCTCAATGAGAAAAACGAAGTCGTCGCCCAACTCGGCGATGACGTCGAAGGCGTCGTGAAAAAGAAAACCGTAAACCGCAGCAACTCCAAGACGTGGGTCAACGGAAAATTCGTCCACCCCCACGACGCCTGTTTCGACAATGACGGCAACATCCTAGTCGCCGAATGGGTCCACACCGGCCGCGTTTCGCGGTTGAAGAAAGTGGCGTAAATTTTGATTGGCAAATCAGGATGTGATAGACGATACTACGAGCATGAAAGCACAATTTACTTACTGGGTTGAAACGGATGGAATTCATTTGGGATTTCTGAATGACCACCCGGATCATTGGACACAGGGGGAGGATTTGGATGACCTCAAGGTGCACCTTCGTGACCTTCACGAAACTTTCAGCAAGGAAACAATCCCGGGAATTCGCAAAGTAGAAGAATTGGAAATCGCGTGAAGCGGCGTGACTTGATTTCCAAACTTGAGGGCGCAGGATGCACGCTGCTGCGGCATGGCGGACGGCACGATATTTACCACAACCCACAAACCGGAAAATCCCAGCCAGTGCCACGGCATCGTGAGATCAACGAAATCCTTGCCAAGAAAATTATCAAGGATTTAACGACCGATTCTGAATGAGATTTCTTCTAATCCTCACGCTCACCGCCTTCCTCAACTCAACTCTTGCGGCTGCTCCGCCGTATGTTGTGTTGGTGTTTATCGATGATATGGGGTGGGGGGACTTTTCTTGTTTTGGGAATAAGGCTGCGCGGACGCCGCACATTGATCGGCTGGCGCGGGAGGGCATTCGGTTTGAGCAGTTTTATGTGAACTC
Source organism: Verrucomicrobiia bacterium (assembly GCA_963583525.1). GTDB lineage: Bacteria > Verrucomicrobiota > Verrucomicrobiia > Limisphaerales > UBA1100 > JACNJL01. The sequence continues at coordinate 2,122 of CAUZWB010000119.1, forward strand.
ACCGATTTGTTCGCCTTCGCGCGTGGCGATTTGCACGGGGCAGTATCCGCAACGCTGGCGCATCACTTCGTATCTCGCGCATCGGCAGTTGAACACCCGGCGCGGCATGGCGCAGTGGCTCGATCCGAAGGCGCCGATGCTCGCGCGGTCGCTGCAGCAGGCCGGTTATGCGACGGGGCATTTTGGCAAATGGCACATGGGCGGCCAACGCGACGTAGCCGAGGCGCCCGCCATCACTGAGTACGGCTTCGATGTTTCGCTCACCAACTTCGAGGGCATGGGCCCGAAGCTGTTGCCGTTGACCTTGCGTCCCGGGCAAGATGCAAAAAAGCCCGGCCGCATTTGGGCCGATGCCGAGCGGCTTGGCAAAGGCGTGCGTTGGATGCAGCGCTCCAAAATCACCAAAGGTTTTGTCGATGAAGCGATTCCGTTTATTAAAAAGGCCGCCAAAGCGAAGCAGCCCTTTTACATCAACCTCTGGCCCGACGATGTGCACAGCCCGTTTTGGCCGCCGGTTGATCAATGGGCCGATGGCAAACGCGGCCTGTACCATTCCGTGCTGCAGGAAATGGATCGCCAACTCGGCCGACTCTTCGACCACATCCGCAACGACCCCGCGTTGAGAGCGAACACCCTCATCCTCGTCTGCTCCGACAACGGCCCCGAACGCGGCGCCGGTTCGGCCGGCCCCTTCCGCGGATATAAAACGCAACTTTACGAAGGCGGCATCCGCTCCTCACTCATCGCTTGGGGCGGCCCCGTGGCCAAGAAAAATTTTGTGAACCGCACCTCTGTCTTTTCCGCCATCGACCTCGTGCCTACGTTATTGACCCTCACCGGCACGCCCCATCCCAAACACACAAAATTCGACGGCGAGTCCCTACCCAAAACATTGCTCGGCCAATCCACCGCCTCACGCAAAGCCCCGCTGCACTTCCGGCGTCCGCCCGATCGCGACGCATTCTACGGCGACAACAACCTCCCCGACCTTGCCCTGCGCAGTGGCCACTGGAAATTCTTCTGCGAATACGACGGCACCATCCTCCAACTCTACAACCTGAAAACCGACCGAGCCGAAACCAAAAACCTCGCTGCCCAACACCCCGACCTCGTCGCGAAATTCACCAAGTCCTGCATCACTTGGCACAAATCACTGCCGCCCGACAATGGCCCAAAACTTATTGGTGATTTCCGTCGTTCGCCGCCAAAGAAGAAATAGCTGACGGCGAGGCCGGATTGCGGCAAACTCCCCGCGTTCCATGAAACTGCATTTTATTTTCATTCGGGCCATAGCTTTGGTTGTGGCGAGTTTGGTTTTCGATTCAACGGCGTGCGCGGCGGCGAAGCCTAATATTATTGTCATCATGGCGGATGACATGGGCTACGGAGACGTGGGCTGCTACGGCGCGAAGGCGAAAAATTTGAAGACGCCGAACATCGACAAACTGGCGGCGGGAGGCATTCGGTTTACCAGCGGGTATTGCTCGGCATCCACTTGCACGCCGACGCGGTTTTCGTTTCTTACGGGGAAGTACGCGTTTCGTCAGAAGGGCACGGGGATTGCGCCGCCGAATAGTCCAGCGGTGATCCAGCCGGGGCCGGAGACGTTGCCGAGCTTGTTGCAAAAGGGTGGGTACAAGACAGCGGTGATCGGCAAATGGCACCTCGGTTTGGGGGGCGCTAATGGGCCGGATTGGAATGGCGAGCTGAAGCCGGGGCCGCGCGAGATTGGGTTTGATTACAATTTTCTTTTACCCACCACCAATGATCGCGTGCCACAGGTGTATGTGGAGAATCATCGGGTTAAGAACCTCGACCCCAAGGATCCGTTGTGGGTCGGCAAGAAGAAGCCAAGCCCTGATCATCCTACTGGTGTCACCCATCGGAAGACCTTAAAAATGGATTGGAGCCATGGACACAACTCCACTATCCACAACGGCATCAGCCGTATTGGTTTTTACACCGGCGGGCACAAGGCGCGTTTCCGTGATGAAGATCTGGCTGATGAGTGGGTGAAACAATCTAATATATGGATTGAGGCCAATAAGGATAACCCCTTCTTTCTCTTCTTTTCTTCACATGATCTGCACGTGCCGCGCATTCCGCACGAGCGGTTCCGCGGCAAATCAGGCTTGAGCTACCGGGGGGATGTGATCGTGCAACTTGACTGGTGTGTGGGTGAGCTGGTCAAGACGCTGGACCGGCTGAAGCTATCAAATAACACCCTGATTGTTTTCTGTTCAGACAATGGTCCGGTTGGGGATGACGGCTACAAGGATTTTGCTCTGGAGAAGATGGGCGATCATCAGCCCAACGGCCCCTTTAGCGGTGGCAAATACAGTGTGCTCGAAGGCGGTACGCGCACGCCCTTCATCACCTATTGGCCCGGCCACATCGCGCCGGGCGTGTCCGACGAAATGGTCTGCACCATCGACCTCGCCGCCAGCTTCGCCGCCCTCGCCGGCGTGAAGCTCCCCAAAGCCGCCGTGCCCGATAGCTTCAACGTGCTCAATGCTCTCCTCGGCAAGAAGGGAGCAAAAGGTCGCAACCATCTCGTGCAACAAGACAACGGCCGCGGCGGCAACTACGGCTACCGCGTTGGCAATTGGAAACTCCAGCGCCACGACGCCAAACGCAAACGTAATGTGAACGTGACCGAAAAACTCGCCAATAGCCCCGCTCCGCGCTTCGCGCTCTTTGACTTGAGCGAGGACGTCGTAGAAAAGAAGAACGTCGCTGAGCAAAACCCCGAAACCTTCGAGCGCATGAAAAAAGAACTTCAACACATTATCGATGCCGGTCGAAGTCGACCGTAAAAAGTTCAGAGAAACGCGAAAGACCCTAACTATGAAACACATTTTGATTGCCTCACTTTTTTTCACGGCCGGGCTTGTGCTGGCGGATTCCAAGCCATTCAAGGGAAAGCCCCCGCAAATTCCCGGCAAGATTGAGGCGGAGCATTATGACGAAGGCAAAGCCGGCGTGGCTTATCGCGACAATGATGTGAAAAACAGCGGAGTCGATTATCGCGGCCCCACACAGGTGGATATCGAAAAACGGCCGGATGCCTCCAACGGCCACGGCATCGGCTGGACGCGCAAGGGCGAGTGGCTGCATTACACGGTGGAAGTGAAAGAGGCGGGCACGTACACCATCGAGATGCCGGTGGCGTCCAACAAGATGGGCGGGTTGTTTCATATGGAAATCAAGGGGCTCAAAATCACCGAACCCATCCGCATCCCCGACACCGGCGGCTGGGACAAGCTCAAGCTTATTAAGTGCGCGGGCGTGAAGCTGACCAAAGGCCGTCACGTCATTCGCGTGGTGATGGACGAGCAAGGGCCCTCGGGCAGCATTGGCGACATCGACTATTTCAAGTTTGTGAAGAACTCGAAGTAGCAAGTGCCGAGACATTCGGCTCTAACTGCGGGCGCACTCATGAGCAACACCATTGGAACACCATTTACGGACAGCGCGCGCCGCGTGCTTTTGTGCGGGTCGGGCGAGTTGGGCAAGGAGGTGGTCATCGAGCTCCAGCGCTACGGCGTGGAGGTGATTGCAGTGGATGCGTATGCGGATGCGCCGGCGATGCAGGTGGCGGATCGCGCGCATGTGATTTCGATGTTAGACGGGGACGCACTTCGGGCAGTGATCGAGAAGGAGCGGCCGCATCTTGTCGTACCGGAAGTGGAGGCGATTGCGACCGATACGCTCGCGGCAATTGAGGCGGAGGGCGAGGTGGAAATCATCCCCACCGCGCGCGCGACGCAACTCACGATGAATCGCGAGGGCATTCGGCGATTGGCAGCGGAGGAGCTGGGGTTGCGGACGTCGCCGTTTGAATTTGCCGAAACGAAGGAGGAGTTTCTGGCGGCCATTGAAAACATCGGTTTGCCGTGTGTGGTGAAGCCGATTATGTCCAGCTCCGGCAAGGGGCAAAGCACGGTGAAGACCGAGGCGGACATCGAGTCGTCGTGGCAATACGCGCAGGAAGGCGGGCGCACGGGCGCGGGCAAGGTGATTGTTGAGGGCTTCGTGGATTTCGATTATGAAATCACACTGCTTACCGTCCGGCATGTGGACGGTACAAGTTTTTGTGAGCCGGTGGGGCACGTGCAAATCGACGGAGACTACCGCGAATCGTGGCAACCGCAACCGATGACCGACACCGCCCTCGCCAACGCGCGCGATTACGCGCAGAAAATCACCGACGCCCTCGGCGGTCGCGGCATCTTCGGCGTGGAACTTTTTGTGAAAGGCGATGACGTTTGGTTTTCCGAAGTCTCCCCCCGCCCGCACGACACCGGCATGGTGACGATGATTTCGCAGGACCTCTCGCAATTCGCCCTGCA
>CAUZWB010000120.1:0-6460 GCA_963583525.1 Verrucomicrobiia bacterium
AACAGCGGACCGGCGATCATCAGCACATGGGTCATCAACCCCTTCAATATTTCAACAGTATAATCTGGATTCATAATTTTCCTTTCAGTTGTTCACGTCCCGAAGCTCAAGGCGAGAGAGCGGACCACCAAAGTCCAGCCATCAACCAGAACGAACAGGAGAATTTTCAGCGGCATGGAGATCGTCACCGGCGGCAGGAACAGCAGTCCGAGGCTCATCAAGACAATCGCCACCACGAAATCAATTAAGATAAACGGAATGAACAACAGAAATCCCATCTGAAATCCCGTGCGCAATTCGCTGAGAATAAAGCCCGGGATCACCACCGTCATCGGCAAATCTTCCACCTTAGTGGGGCCCATCTTGGCGAGGCCCACAAAAAACTCCACATCCCGCGGGCGGGCCTGACGCAGCATGAAATCTTTCAAGTGCCCTTTCGCCACCTCCAGCGCGGCACCGCCGCCCAGCTGGCCTTCGGCATAGGGCTGAATCGCCTCGGCATCAATTTTTTGATAGACCGGCTGCATGATAAAAAAGGTCATGAACAACGCGAAGCCCACCATGATTTGATTGGCCGGAACGCCCTGCAGCGAGAGGGCGTTTCGCAAGAATGAAAATACGATGACGATGCGTGTGAAACAGGTCATTAGCATTATCAACGAAGGCGCCACGGTAAGTAGCGTCATCAAAAACACAATTCGAATAGCGATATTGATTTTGCCCGGCTCAGTGAGACCGCCGATGCCGATGTTCAAATTGAAAGCGTCATTGGTGCCGCCGGCGGCCTGAGCCCACAGCCCGCTCGCGCCCGCCAGCAGGAACACTGGAACAAGCCAGGTCCAGCGGCGGGGTCGCGGTCGGAGAGGTTCCGGCCGGGTCGTCACGATATAATCATTAGGAGTGGTGTTCATGACTACTTCCGATCCAGAAAACCTTTGAGCTTGGCGGCAAATGAACCGGGCTCCGGTTCGTTGGCCGCATCGTCGTCCGCCGCTTCCGCCACCTCATCGAGGTGAGTGAGAAAGCTGGTGCCGGCGGGCGAGTCGGCAATTAGGAACCGCTGCTCGCCATATTCCACCACGTGCAAAGCGTGGCGGGAGGCGAGCGAGCGGGTTTCAATAATTTTGAGATTGGCCTGCGCCGCGGGGACCAGCCCGATCAGGCGCGATTTGCGGAACCACCACGCGCCGAGCAGCAGCAGGCTGATGATGATTGCCATCGCCCCGAGCAAACGCATAAACACGCCGGTGACTCCATTGGTCTTTGGCTCAAATGATTTGCCGGGTTTGTCTATGCCATATACCGGACGCTTAGCAGCGGAGGTTTCGCGAGGGACAGAGTTGGTAGGCGTCGCTGCTTCCTTGGCGGCGGTGGGAGCGGGCGTCGATTTGGGCTGGGCCGCCGAGGTGGGCATCACGAGCAGTGCGCAGGCCAGTAGCCCGGCAAACCACCTTTGTCTTGTGCGATTCATTTCCATATTCAACCCTGAGGTTGGTGCATTCCGTTGCGATTAGTGTATTAGCCCATTCCGGCCCCGCCTTCCTTGGCGGCTCCTCGCACCCGAGGGGACCGGCATTCATTGCCAACACACCCTTAGAGCAGCACATGGCGTGCCAGTTATTGAAAATGGAATTATTCAGGTGTTTTGTGAAAAACACCTGTAATTGAAGCTATATTTTGGATTTTATCCCTGTTTTATCAGGAATCCATCTTTTTATGGGCTGGTCGAATTGGTAACGATTTCCTTGATTCGAATGCCAAAGTTGTCTTCCGCTACCACCACTTCACCGCGGGCGACGAGTTTTTGGTTCACATAAACGTCCACGTTCGCATTAGCGGGCTTATCCAGCTGCACCACGGTGCCGAGATCCAGATCCAGCAATTCCTGCATGGTCATTTTACAGCTGCCCAGCTCGGCGGAAAGCTTCACGGGCACATCAAGCAGGAAATCCAGATTGGATGGCACGGCGGCATCGGCGGCTGCCTTGACGGGGGCGGCGGTTTCCACCGCAGCTTCAGTGGCTTCGGTTGCGGTTGTCTCTTCGGTTGTCTCGGTATCACTCATGGCTTGGTTCCCTTTTTGGGTTAGGGTTTAAAAGTTTCTCTGATTTGCACGGCAGTTTTTTTGTCGAGGCTGCCGAGGCGGCCGGTGTATTTGGTGAGGCCGGCGAGTTGCACTTCCACTTGGTTGAGGCGTTTGGGGTCGATCGGTATGATGTCGCCTTCTTTGAGGTGTAGCAGTTCGCGGGTGAGGATGGTGAGGTCGCTCCATTGGGCGACCAGCGGCACTTGCACTTTGTCGTACATGTGTTTCCACTTCACGTGATCGGCTTCGTAAACTTCTTCTTCTTCATCCTCGGTGCCGCTGTGGGTTTGCTGGGCGAGATGGCGCAGCAAGGGCTCGAGGCCACGGACGGGGAGGAGCATTTGTATTTGATCCATGCAATCGCCCATTTCGGCATCAATGACGATGTGGTAAAAGGTTTCCTCCATGCTCGCGGCCGGAATGTGAGTGGGATCGCTTTCGTTACCGAGCAGGGTGGCGCGAAGGGGTTCCTCGAAATTCCAGAATTGGGCCCATTCGCGCAGGAAGATTTGGGCAACCTGATCGATGAGCGCGGTTTCCACTTCGCGGATGGTGCGCTCAGGATTGACGGCAAAGCCTTTGCCGCCGAGCATGCGATCGGCGATGGTGAGGCCGAGAGGTTTAGCGATGTCGAGCGCGCCCATGGCTTCAAGCGGGTGCAGCTTAAAGAGAACCATATGGCGGGCGTGCCCGATTTCTTTGGCGAATCGACCGAGGTCCGTGACTTCCAGCGAGATTTGCTCGAGCGTGAGTTCACTCCGTAAAAACAGGGATAAACGGGAGCCCAATGACCGCAGGAGCAGGGCGTTTTGTTTTTGGAACCGATGCACCTCGGTGGAGGACATCGAGGCTTGTTTGCCGACAGTGAAGGTGTGAATGGCGCTGGCGGGCACATCTTCCAGCGTGCCGTCGGGGCGGTGCACGGGGATGGATTCTTCGGGGGAACCGCCTTCGGGTGCCTCTCCGCTTTCGCCCGCGGGGTCATCGGCAAAACGGACGGGTGCACCTACCGGGGAGGTCATATCCCGAAACAGCCGCACTTCCGTATTTGGATCGATTCGCCAGCTCATGGTTGTTCGTTCTTGGATTTACTGCATCACCCACTTGGGGATGATTACCGATTTAATTGGGTGGCTAGAACCGAGGATTCCTTGGAACTGGAGTTTGAGTTCATTAGGCATTCCCAGCCTAACGGTGGACTCAGACATTTCTTCGGCGGTCATGGAGGAAAGAGTGCTGCTCACCATCGCCTCCAAACGCTTCCGGTTTTCTTTGACGGCGTCGGGAAATGAGTTGTCATCGGCGTTCTTTCGAATCAACAGAATCTCCACCATCAAATACCGGGTGGATCCGGAAGGATTCACCACGATGAACTCGCCTTCTTCCATGATCGGTACGGGTGTGCCGGGGTTGCTTTCTTTTTTGCTGTCCCCGCCTTTGTCTTCACCGTGGTCATCGTCACCTTTACCGTGGCCATCGTCACCTTTACCGTGGCCATCGTCGCCTTTAACTTTACCGTCGGCCTCGCCGCCTCCGGCGGCAGCGGCGTGGTAATGTATGGAACCATTGTTATCTTTGAAAACCTTTGCGAGCCCACCCACCAATGAGGGCACCACAGCGAACTTGAAAATCGCAAAGGCGCCACCCAGGCTCAGCACCGAGGTGAGGAGCATGGGGACGAGCATGCCGGGCGGTTTGGGTGCGGCCTCATCAGGCGCGGCTGCGGCCTCGCCTTCGGGAGCTTGAGCTTCGCCTTCGGCGGCGGCGTTTTCTTCGGGTGCTTTTGCTTCTTCTTCAGCCATTGTTTACCTCCGTTTTTGGGTTAAAAATCTGTGTTTAATGCCTGTTTATTAACGTTTAAGGGCCATCATTTCCTTGAGGATCTCGTCACTGGTGGAGATCACCCGGGCGTTAGCCTGGAAAGCTCGTTGCGTGGTAATCATGTTAGAGAATTCCCGCGCCATGTCAACGTTGGAGAGCTCCAGAGAACCCGACGCGATGCGGCCCATGCCGGAGGATCCGGGGGCCTTGGCGTTTTTGAGAATTTCCGTGGCACCGGCGCTGTCGGTGGTGATGCCCGCCGGGCCCGCCGTGGAGAGGTTGCCATACAGATTGGCTCCCTGCTTGAGCAACGCCTGGGGGTTCTGAAAGTTTTGCAGCAACAACTGCGCACGTGAGTATTGCGTGCCGTCGGTGAGCAGCATATTCACTTTGCCGTTGGCTCCCATGCTGTAGGAGCTGATGCTCGCGCCACCGGTGAGGGTGAGCGCGGAGACGGTGCCCGTGTCCTTGTAAAGTTTGAAGTCGCTTCCCGCCGTGGTGATGTCCACCGTGTTGGTCCCAGCCGTGGCGTCGGCGGAGGTGGTGTGGAAATAAATATCATCGCTGGATATCCGGGCGAAGTACGACTTGCCGTCAGTTAACCCGCCGGGCATGACGCCGCCAGATACAAAAAACGTATCGCCCGTCGACATCCCGTGGCCGCTGGCGAGGGTCATTTTATCGCTACCATAGGTGACGCTGCTCACGGTGGCCTCCGCTGGGCTGGCGACGGTATGGTTCACTTTATTCGCACCGGATGCCGCATCGGCAGCGGTGGCGTGCAAACTGAAAGTGTCATCGGTAACTTTCGCCACAAAATAAACCGTGGACGTGGTGGCCGTTCCGCCGGCCACGCTGGGCACGGTGCCGCTGAATTTCACCTGATTACCCGTGGTATACGCATGGGCGGTTCTGGTGAAAATATTGGTGGAAGCATCCATCGACACGCTGGAGCGATCCTCGGTGTACTTGCCCACATCGAGCTTGAGATCGCCGATTTCCATCTTTTCCGCCGCGGTATTTGCGGGCGCCTGCTTGTTGAGGCCCTGTACGCGGAAGCCGTCGTTGGTGACCAAATATCCGTTCTTGTCTTCGCGGAAATCGCCCGCGCGGGTGACAAACAACTCGTTGGTGGTGGCGTCTTTCACCATAAAAAATCCTTCGCCGGTGATCGCCATATCCGTGCGCACGCCGGTTTGCTTAATGGCGCCTTGGGTGAATTGGTTCTTGATGGCCGAGACGGTAACACCATTGCCCACTTGCATGCCGGCGGCGCCACTGGTGGTGGCGGTGTCGGGCGTGGGGGCTCGCATGGTCTGCGCGAGGGTGTCCGAGAAATCGACGCGGGCACTCTTAAAGCCGATGGTGTTGATGTTGGCCAGATTATTACCAATGGCGTCGAGGCTGGTTTGAAACTGCTTGATGCCGAGTACGCCGGTATTGAGTGATCGAATCATAACTTATTCCGTGGTTGTATTTTCTTCGGTTTCCGGAGCCTCCGAGCTGACGGAGTTCACTTGGTCCAGAGTGTAGGTTTTGTTGCCCACAATAATCCTCGCTTCGCCATCCTTGACGTTGAGGTCGGTCACGATTCCTTTCGTAAATTCCAAATCCCCGGTGAGGAGGCGCACTTCCTTGCCCAACAGATTGGTGGCCTGCAGGAAGTCGTTGCCTTGGCGCAGCTTGGTGATCTCGGCGCCCATTGTCTTGGTTTGCTCCAAGCTGCTGAACTGCGCCATTTGCGCGATAAACTCCGTATCGCTCACCGGCTCCATCGGGTCCTGATTGCGCATCTGTGTGACGAGCAATTTCAAAAATTCATTCTGGCCAAGCATCTTCACCGGCACGCGCTCAACCGCCTCCGGCGCTTCGGCTTTGAATCCGGTTATTTGTGTAGAGTTTACAATCATGGTTCGTTCCTCGTGTTATGCCCAGCTTTCCCAAGTGGCATTTTCAGTGCGCGCGGTGGCGCGGCGCGGGGCGGTTTGTTCGTCCTCCTCGCGGTTATTTTCCAGTCCACCCCAGTTGAGTGGCTCGTCATCATCTTCCCCGGCTGCCGCGTGGCGGCGGCTTTCGGCAGAGTTAGAATCGTCTAAATCCTCGGAAAAACGGGCCAATTCGGCCTCTTCGCGATCCAAGTCGCGAAGGGTCACACCGCGTTCAGCGAGGGATTGCTGCAGCTCATTCCATTGGCCGGCGAGCTGTTGGCCCTCGCCCTGCCCCAACCGCGCCTGGATTTCCAAACCGCCTTGGTTGTAGCGAATGGTCAACTCCATTTGCTGATTTTCCGTCTGCAACTTCACCGTCAACTGATCAGCACCCTTGGCGCGGAAGGTGGTGACGGCATTCCAAATTTTCTCAAGCGTGGCCGAAATCTGGCCGGGCACCGGAGTAAACGCCTGCGTTGCCGCAGAGCCGGTGGCGGCTGGAGTGGCGACAGCTTGTACGGGCGCGGTAAATTCCTTGGCTTGTTCGCGCGGCAAATCCTGTTGTTGGCTGGACGCACCGCCGCCGAGCTCGGCACTGGTCGCCGGGCGCAGCTCTTCCCATCTC